>JBGPHQ010000034.1:0-8439 GCA_041484505.1 Patescibacteria group bacterium | reverse complement strand
CACGTCGCCGCGCTGGGGGGCATGGAAACGGTAGGACAATTCGTCAATAATCAGATATTCATTGTCATGGAAGGTCGGCTCCATCGACGCGCCCTTAACGTAAAACGGTTGTAAGACGAAAGTCCGAATCGGAATAATAATAGCCAGGGCAATCACCACGATTTTTACCAGCTCGACCGCAAACCCGCCGAAAGAATTATTGAACGACGGCAAGAAATCCGAACGCTTTTCCGGGGCGGCCAGTTTCTTTAGGTTGGTCGACAGGCCGCGATAAGCTCGCGGATCGCCAAGCGGGTTAGACGCGGGCGGACTATTTTTTTGTTTCGGACTTGATTTCGTGATGGGCATGTAGAATAAAGGTGATTGATGGTGACTTCTGTTCCGGCACCCCTAGACAAACTCGGGGCTCAGGACAAGCTTAGCGGGGTGACCTCGCCGATATGTCCGGCCGAGCCGGGTCCGGCTTCGCCGGAAACGGCGCGCTCCCGCCGGCCTGACTTTGTTAGGCAAATCAGGCTGGGTCACCTTCTAACAGACATTGAGGAATTACCTGGTGGGGGCGACAGGAATCGAACCTGTGACCTCGCCGATGTGAACGGCGCGCTCTAACCAGCTGAGCTACGCCCCCAAGACCATCCCCTGAATCAACATAATTGAGTTAGGTAATGTTTGGGCAAAGCAGGCGAACATAGTCTAGTCTTTTTTACTGGAAACAGCCCAACCTTAGCGCAGAATAGGCGGAGGATATCATGTTTTTTGCTTCGGCACAAGGGTCGGTCGGCGACGAGCCAACCCCCACGCCAACCGAATATCCTCCGCCGCGATGCGCCAGGAAAATTTTGATTGGCCGCCGCGGCGTTCAAGAAAAACCAGGGGCAGTTCCTTAATCCGCCCGCCCAAGTTTTTAGTGATCCAGGTCGTCTCCATCAGCCAGGCATAGCCTACCCCGCGCGTCGGTTCGGCCATCACCCGCCGCAAAAAATCGGCCCGCCAGCCCTTGTAACCGGTGCTCCAATCATGAACGGCCCACCCGAGCAACGCCCGGATGTAAATGTTGCCTAAAGTGCTGATCCAGCGCCGATACCAGACGATGGGAAAACTGCCGCCGGCGACATAACGCGAAGCCAGCACCAAATCGTAAGTTTTAAGCTGGTCGATCAATAACGGCAGAATTTTAGGCGGATGCGAACCATCGGCGTCCATTTGGATCACCCTGGTGGCGCCGCGATCAAGCGCATACTTGAATCCTGCCTGATAGGCCGAGCCCAGACCGAGTTTGCCCGGGCGGTGTAGCACATGGATGGTTGGCTGTAGCCGGACTATATCATCAACCAACCGCCCGGTCCCGTCGGGCGAATTATCGTCCACCACCAGCACTTCCACTGGCTGGCGGCGTTGAATTTCTTCAATCAACCCCTGGATATTTTCGGCCTCGTTATACGTCGGCAACACCACCCAAGTCGACATAGGCTAACGGGTTCGTTTCGCCGATCGGCGGCGTGATGGTGGTCGCCGGGCGGGTTTGTCACCATCCAGATCTTCTTCAATTTGGACCAACGCCTGGTCAAGTTGGACCCGCGAGATTGATTGTTGACGATTGACGTCGCGCAACATTTCCAATTCTTCGGCCGCGGTCGCAGTCCGCCGGTGCATCATCCAGACCGCGACCACCAGCCGGGCCATGACCGCCAAGACGGTTAGTAGCAGGGACAGAACTAGCACCGCTAAGGGCGTGACCACCGAGAAAGTGGCGATCGGCCGACCGTTGAGTGTTAGGGCCTGGCCGTTAACACGCACCTGGCGCGGATCGGTGGCCACGCTAACTTGACCGTCGGCCGAAGTGGCGGTCGCCGTGACATTAAATGTTCCCGGCCGAAATATTTTTTCGGTTGTAAAGCCCCAGGGCAGGCGCAAATTCACCCCGGGGGCGGCTGACGCATCGCTCGGTCCGACGACCACCTGTCCGACGGCTTGGCCATTAACATAGACGGTAATAGTATCGCCGCTATTTGCCGTGCCGCGCACCACGAGCGGATCCAGCAATAGCAGTGGCGTTGAGACGGAGGTGATGGTCGGGGCCGTATATCCGACCATCACCAACTGGACGATTTCTTCGCGGACATTACCGGCTTGGTCGTATGCCGTCACCACGATGGTGTGCGTCCCCGCTCCCGCGTCAGCCAGATCAACCGGGCTAGCGGCTTCAACCGCCGGCCCGCCGTCAACAGTATAAGTATATTTAGCGACTCCGCTCAGGCTATCGGTGGTGACAAAGATCAGTTCGGGCGTCGGGTCGCCGGGGCCGCGATCTTGTTTCACTTGTGGGGTGAAGTCAAGCGGTGGGGTACGGTCTAAATGAAGAGCGTAATGGTTGGTCGCGCTCCAGCCGGAATCATATTTTCCACGCAGGTGGAAGTACCAAATCCCGTCGCTCGGTAGCGTCACGGCGGCGGCCCCGCTAGCGCTGTCGAAGGTGTCATCGGGCGTTGTTGATTGATCGGCCGTGACCGTATAACTCACTCCTCGTAGCCCGTTCGGCCTGGCCCAGGTTAATTTTACTTCGGCGTCACGATACCACCCGGTTTGATCAGGGTGGGTTGACGAAGTGGCCACCGGCGTGGGCCGATTCGGCACCTCCGGCGCTGGGGTCGGCTTGGCGGCGGCGGAAATAGTGTACGTCACCGCGCTCTGGCCGGAATAAACATTCGTGCCCAGACCGTCGTTGGCCAGAATTTTGCCGGCGCTGATTTGCACCGTCGACGCCCCGACGGCTTTGGCCTGAAAAGTGATGCGCAACACGGTGCCCGCCGAGCCCTGGTACCCCGGGCTGGGCAAACCGCCGGAATAAATTAGACTGGCTTGGCCGCGGGCAACTGGATCGACCGGCCAATATTTAAAAATTGAACCACTAGCGCTGACGCTCACCAACTGGAGCGTACTGCCGGACCAAGTAACCGTGCCTTCACTAGCGTTAATCGCCTGGTCAGAGCTGTTGAGACGGAGCGTCACGACAAAAGTTTGGCCGACGGGGTATGAACCGCTGGCCGGACTGAACGACAAGGTGGCCGCGTTAGCTGAGCGGACTAAGCCAGCCAAACCCACCAGTGCTAGGAGGAAAACTAAACAGCGCGACGGATAATTCATAACGGCGGCGGAGTTGGCGGTTGATAGCGATAGGGCGACGGCGATTGCACCGGTAAAACCGTGGGCGGTAGCGACGGCGCCAGCGGCGACGCGGGCGGGTTGGGGATACTAGCTGGTGCCGCGGGCGCGGCCGTCACACCAACCGGATATTGTCCCAAGCCGGTCACCGGTCCCAGGTTTTGATTCATCAATTGCTGGGCCCGCCGCAGATCGTTAAGTTCCTGTTCCAGGGCGCGCGACTTTTTCAGCGCGTCTTTTTCCAAGGCAACCAGGTCATGCTGAAAGGAAGACCGTAGACGAAAATGTCGCCATAATATTATGACCAACAAAATTATGGCGATTAGGCCGAGGGCAATCAAAGCGCCGTTGGCCAGACCCGGGTTTTTCAGAAATGGCACGCGCGCGTAAAAAGGCAAACCACCGGCGATGACTGTCAGTTCCGTGCTAGCATCAACGTTGTTACCGGCTCGGTCGAAAGCGCGCACTATAAACTGGTAACTCCCCACCGCCAATTGACCGCTGGTGTAGGGGCTGGCAGTTTCCACGAATAATGAGCTGATTTGTGAGCCAGCCGCGCCGGAGACGATCTGTTTCACTTCGTAATGATCAATCCCCGAGGCGGCGTCGGTCGTCACAAAACGCATGGTCGGCATATCGGTGATAGTGATGGTCGACTGGTCAAACTGCGGCGTGAAAATGGCTGGCGGGGTGGCGTCGATCTGGACCGGCACCGTCGTCACCCCGCCCCAGGTATCGGACTTAGCGCGGACATGAAAATACCAGACGCCGTCGCTCGTAGCTTTAACGCCGACGGCCGTGGCGGTCGTGTCGATTATTTCATCCGGCACGGTTTTTGACGATTGATCAAAAACATAACTGTAGCCGGTGGCCCCATCGACCGCATCCCATTGCCACTGCACCTGCGGATTGTTAAACCAAGCGTTGGCATCCGGGTGCGTGGGGCTAGAAACGATGGGACCGGCCGGCGGCGGAATCTTAAAGGACAGGTCAGCGCTACCGCTCGAGGTTAGAATATTTGTGCCGGCGCCGTCATTCAACAAGACGCGGGAAGTCGGCGCGTAACGAATGCTGGCCGACCCGGCCGCCTTAATGCGGAAGGTGACGGTGCTAATTACCCCGCCGCTGGTTTTAATGCCGGGCGTCGGCAAGCCGCCTTGGAAATTTATCGTCCCGTCGGTGTTTGAATAAGTCGGCGGGGTGACCCAGAGGGAAATGAAGGAAGTGCTAGCCACCGGGTTAACGACCTGAAGTTTATCCGCTGGGAATAAAATGCTGGCCTGGACTGCGTTGATCGTCTGGTCACCGGTGTCGACGATAAATGAAACATCAACCAACCCGCCAACCTCGTAGACCCCGGCGGCGGGAGAAATTTTTAAGCTGGCGCCGGTCGCCCAAACGGTGGCGGGAATAAAAACTACCGCCACGCCGAATAACAGCGCCAGGATTCGCCATCCCAGTCGTGAATAGTTCGTGGTCGTGAATGAACGTCCGCCAATCATACTAGCAGTCAGTATACCACAGCCCTACCGCCGATGGCGCCGGATGAACATCGTTGTGCCGACCGCGGCCAACCCAACCAACACCCCACCGGTAAACCATCCGGACCAAGTATTAGACTTAACCGCCGGATACGTCCAAGTCGCGGTTTGCGTGTTGCCGGCTTGATCAGCGACGGTGATCGTTAAATTTTTCCCGCGCCAGTCCGGTGACAATTTTAACGGACTAATCACTGCCCCGTAGTTCCGCCCCCTCACATGCAACGTGGCTCCGACCACGCCGGACATTCGGTCAATCACGGTCCAAGCGATAAGCGATTGTCCGCCGACAGTCGACGGATCAAGTTGGGTAATCACAAACGGTTCAGGCGGGGTCGCGTCGATAAAAAATAAACGTTGCGTCACCGGCGACCATGAACCATCGGCCGGGCGGGCCGCCATGGTAAATGAATAACGACCGTCGGGCAAATTGGCGTAGGTGAGCGCCCCCTGAGCGTCGTCTGGAATGGTGTCTGGTCCGGCACTGATATCCGTACTGAATTGATAGCTATATAATGTCCCCGCGACTGGGGTCCAGCTGATATCGACGGTCGAGTTAGTTGACCAGTGAGTCGGATCGGGATGAGATGAAGAAGTCAGGCTCAAACCGGACACGAATTCACTGGCCACGTCGGTGGTGAAAGACGCTGGCGGTAATAGGACCTTGGTACCCAGACCGTCATTAAGCAATACGGTCGAGTTGACCGCGTCCAGAGTAACCGTCGCTGGACCGGGTTGCAAAACGGTCAATAATAGCGTCGCCATCCGCGCCCCTTTGGCATACAGGCCATTTGGCAGGCCGCCGACGAGGTGGGCGGTCCCGGCAGCGTTGTCCCACCGCGGCGCCTCCGGCCACAAGGTCAGCGCCGATTGCTCGCGGCTAATCGCGCTGACCTGTAATCGATCGGCCGGGTAACGGATCGTCAGATCAACGGCATTAATCGCCTGGCTAAGATTGGTTAGGTTCAGATCGACCCGGAGTTGGTCACCGGGATGTATTAGTCCGACCGGACCAACCAGTTCAATTTGCCGGGCGGACGCTAAAGCTCTCCCTGGCCCGAGGGTCATGAGTCCTAAACTTAGGATGATTAGCCCACCCCTAATTAGCCGGTCCATTGGAATAACATAATACTAAAATCAACCACGTCGACCACCCCATCGCCATTGATGTCGGCCCGACTGTTAGCCGGATTCCGCTGGCCCCAGTAAAAGAGGAGGATGCTAAAATCAACCAGGTTGACCTGGCCGTTCGCGTCTAGATCGGCCGTTTTTTTTCCGTCGAACTGCCCCAGCGGATTAACGGCGAACGACACCGTCGCGCTCGAGACCGAAACCTGACTGCCGCCGGACACCGCTTGCGCGGCCGCGGTGTGCGAGCCGACTCCGATTTCCTGTGAGTTGACGAGTTTTGACCACCGCCCATCGGTACCGGCCGTCACGCGATAATCGACCGGCTGGGTTGAATTAATCGCGACGGTCACGGCACTGCTCGGCGCGGTCGTGCCGGACAATGTTAAAAACTGGCCGAGTTTGACGGCCGATTTGTCGACCGCGATTGACGGCCCGAGGAAAACGCCGGTGATGATTGTATTAGTGCCGGCCGTTAAATCCAAAGCGAAGGTGACTGGCGCTAGTTTAGCGCCGGACGCGTCGACGGCCGAGATCAGGTAAGATCGCTGACCAACGGGTTGATCGATCAAAGCCACGTTAAAAGTCGCCGTGGCGGTGGCGATCTGGGTGGCGACTGATGTGGCGCCCAGCTTGATGGTGATCGTGGCCTGCGGCGCGGCCAAACCTGAAAAAGAGACGGTCGGATTTGTCGGCCCGGATGTCGTTGACACTACCGTCGCGCTAATCGACACCGCCCCGGTCGAAGTCTGGGCTAGCACTAGTTTACTAGACGAAATCGTGACCGCCAGGAAAACTAGCGCTCCTAGCCCCAGACGAATCGCATTGTTCGACTGCATCGATTACGGCGTTTTGGCCGGCGGCTGATTAGCTTGGGCGCGGCGGATAATGAGGGCATTATATCGTCGAATCGACCAGCCCAACACCATCGCTAGCAGTATCAGCCCCAGCAACAAGACTAACAATAATCGCCATGGGAAAACGGTGAATTTAATCTGGCCGCTCAAAGTCTGAGTCGGTTGGCCGTAAGTCAAGTTCACGTCGGCCGTATAAGTCCCGACAGAAAAATTACGCCACTCCGCTCCCACTTCGCTAAAAAAATTTTTCTCTTGAGCGGTGTCGGTGGACTTTTTCGCCCAGGTAGTCTCAAAGCGACGGATGCTGTTTGGTAGGATCGCCCCTTTCAGGTCGTTCACCGGTAAGCGAGCCGCTGCCGACCCGAACATATTGGTAATGACTATTTCCCCGGCTGGACGCAGGTGGACATTGCCGCTATTGCGTACGCGCACGATAAAGGAGGTGGGTAAACGATTAAACTTAGTCCGGCCGCCGTCTAATTCAATGCCCACTAAGCTGGCTGACTCCTTGACCTGGCCGGCCACCCGCAGAATCACCAGCGCGCCGAGTTTTGACTGGATGCTAACTTGGCTACCGGCCGGCGGCGCGGTGCCGAAGAAAATGCTAGCATAATGTCCGCCCGGTTCAGCCTGCGCCGGAATCGTAATGGTAAAAGGCACGGTTTGCCGCGCGCCGCGATCCAGGGTAATTGGTCCGGCTTCAATCTTGATCCAGGCGGCCAAGTCAGTCACCGGTTGGTCGAAGAAAAAAGCCGGTTGGCCGGATTCATCTTTGGGCCCGAACAAAACCGTGGAGGTGGTCAGAGTCAGTGGAGCCGAAGTTTCGTTGTATAACTTAACTTCTCCGGTCAGCACTTGGCCGGGTGGGCTCTGATATTCTAAACTGGGCGGCGACAATTGCAATGCCGCGGCCGGATGCGTCAAGGCGACGCCGACTACTAGGCCAGCCATCACCAGCAGGAATCGGACGGCGCGGATGGTCATATACGTTTATTATGATTGACCGAAATCTTCAGAAATTACCCGAGGCGATATAGGTCAGGGTGGTCGCGTAGCTACCGGCCTCAGTCGTGGCGGCAATGTTCGCTAAATAACTGACACTAATGGTCTCGGTATTAGTCGCCACGATTTCCGAAGCCAGCGTGGTGGTGGCGCCCGCCACAAAGTTCCAGGTGCTATTCGTGCCGCGGGCATACCCGGACGCGATGGTGGAATCACCGTCGGTGCTGGCCGACAAAGCGAACTGTTCGCTGTTCGGCGCCCCGTCGCTGTCGCTGGAAATGCTGGCGGCGGTAATAGTATTCCCACCGCTGGTCAGCGTCGCGCCATTGTAGGTGATCGCCCAACCGGTCTGCGCATTGGTGGCAATGGTCATGGTATGCGCCGCGGTCGGCAAACTGGCGGCAGTGGCGTTGCCGCCGAGCGTATCGCTGGTGGCCCACCGTCCGGTCGCGGTGGACAGCGTCCCAAACCCGACGGTGTTGTCGTCAACCGTAAAAGTGATGCTCGGATCAACCGTGGCCGTGACGCTCACCTGCTCATCGGCGATAATCGAAACCGAGCCCGAACCGCTATCGTCGATCGTCCCGAGTTCGGAAGTGATATCGACGTCGAAGTTACCGGCCGACGGGTTGGTCACGACGGTCGCGCCGGGGCCGCCGGCCGTCGCCCCGGCGCCAATCAGGAGTTGGACACAGCGTCCCGCGGTTATTTCTCCGGTCGTGGCATCGGTCGGCGCAGTCAGCGTAACGATT
>JBGPHQ010000033.1:0-8454 GCA_041484505.1 Patescibacteria group bacterium | reverse complement strand
GCATAGTCCGTCAGTAGTTGTTTCAGATCATTCTCCAATTCCGGTGTTAAGTCTTTCGCCGTGCTTAGTTTCGTTAACCAGGCTTCACCGCGCGTGGACAAATATTCATGCAGACCGGTTTCATAACTGGTGACTTCTTCCGCCGCCACGCCATCCAAGAAACCATTGACCGCGGCGTAAAGAATCGCGACTTGTTGAGCCATGGTCATCGGCAGGTACTGCCCTTGCTTCAACACCTCGGTCATGCGTCGGCCGCGATCAATCTGCTGGCGCGTCGCTTCGTCCAGGTCAGAACCGAACTGCGCAAACGCTTCGAGGGCGCGATACTGGGCCAAATCAAGCCGGAGTTTGGCCGCCACTTTTTTCATGGCTGGCGTTTGGGCCGCCGAGCCGACGCGCGAAACCGATAAGCCGACGTTTAGGGCCGGACGAATCCCCTGGTAGAACAGATCGGATTCGAGGTAAATTTGTCCATCGGTGATGGAAATAACATTAGTCGGGATATAAGCCGAAACGTCGCCGGCTTGCGTTTCAATGATCGGCAAGGCCGTCAGTGAGCCGCCGCCGTGATCGGCGTTGAGCTTAGCCGACCGCTCGAGCAGGCGGGAGTGTACGTAGAAGATGTCGCCCGGGTAAGCTTCGCGTCCCGGCGGACGGCGCAGGAGCAACGACACCTGGCGATAGGCCCAAGCGTGTTTGGACAGGTCGTCGTAAACTACCAGGACGTCTTTACCCTGACCCATAAAATATTCGCCCATGGCGCAACCGGCGTAGGGGGCGATATATGCCAACGCCGCTGGGTCCGACGCGCCGGCTAGCACCACGGTCGTATATTCCATCGCCCCTGTCGCCTGTAATTTAGCGACGATGCGAGCAACTTTCGATTCTTTCTGACCGATGGCGACGTAGATGCAGATCACATCCTGCCCTTTTTGGTTGATGATGGTGTCGACGGCAATCGCTGTTTTGCCCGTTTGCCGGTCGCCGATAATCAATTCGCGCTGGCCGCGGCCGATGGGGATCATCGAGTCGATGGCCTTGATGCCGGTTTGCAGTGGCGTGTTGACCGATTGGCGGGTAATCACGCCCGGCGCGATTTTTTCGATCGGGGCAAATTTCTGGCTGGCCATCGGGCCTTGGCCGTCGAGCGGTTGGCCGAGCGGACTAACCACGCGCCCGACCACGCCATCGCCGACCGGCACCTGCAGAATCTGGCCGGTGGCCTTGGCGGTCTGGCCTTGAGTGATGCCGACGGTCGAGCCGAGAATCATCGCGCCAATCGTGTCTTCTTCGAGGTTCAGCGCGACGCCGAAAGTGCCGTTCGCGAACTCGATCATTTCTTGCGATTTGACTCGGCCCAATCCGGACAAGCAGGCGATGCCGTCGCCGACGTCAAGCACCGTCCCGACCTGGCTACTGGCCGAACCGGCGCTAAAGTCGGTTAGTTCTTTTTTTAGAATATCGATCAGGGTCTCGGCCATAAGTTAGGTTTGGGTCAGATGATGATGAAGGTGTCGGAGACGCGTGCGGAGCGAACCGTCGATCGTGTCGTCGCCGACCTGGAGGACCAATCCGCCACGCAGGGCGGGGTCGACCGTCAGGTCGATCACGACCGGACCGAAGATAGTAGTTAATTGCGGTTCGAGTCGGGCGAGATCACTGGCGGGCGCCGTCACCGCCACCCGCGTTCGGCCGTGAGCCTGGTCGTCCAGGCACTGAAGATGAAACATGATCCGCGGTAGGAGTTTAACCGCCCGGTGGCGGCGGAGTAGTTGGTGAAAACGCGATGCCACGGCGGCCTGCTTAACCGTCGGCGCCGCCGTGACGCTAGCGTAGTAAAGCTGGGCATAGGTTTTGGCGGATAATCTCTTCATGTTATTGCTTCAAAAGAGGTCAGGCTATTCCATAAACCAAATATCGGAATCCTTCCTGCGCCGCTTGTTTAAAACTCTGCCAGCCGTCGACCAACCAAATCAGATTGTCGGCCATCCACACCGCCCAAGCTTCACGGGTCCACGGCGTCATCCGACCGTACGGCCAATAATGGGTCCGGATGGCGTGAATCACCGCCGGGTGTTCGCCGTAGGCGGTCGCCGCTTCGACTGATTTGCGAAAGTGATGCGTGTCGGGCCGCAACCATTTACGGAAATGCGGATCGTGATCGTGGTACCAGTCGTGTAACAATCCGGCCCGAGCGGCGACGGCGACGTGACCGTGCATAAATTTAGTCAGCCGGAACGCAAGTTTACCGACCGCATACGAATGTTCGAACCGGTCGCGGCGAAAATGGTGGCGGCGAACGTCATGGAGCCGCCGCACCTCAGGATGGTTAAGTAAATCACGAACGTAGAGTTCGAATTCGCGAATGCTCATGGCTGAACCTCCCGCAAGGCGGCCACCGCTTCATCAGCCAGCGTCGTTTTGGCCTTGGCGTCCAAGGTCGAGGCTAAAACTTTTTCGGTGGCCATCACCACCACGTCGGCCAATTCGGTTTTAGCCTGGTTGACCATGGCCTGACGCTCACGATCGAGTTGCAACTTGGTCCGCGCTAAGATCGCCGCGACTTCGGCTTGGGCCTCGGCCGCCAGTTTCTGCCTGGCCGCTTCACCCTGCTTTTTGGCGACGGTCACGATGGCCAAGGCTTCAGTTTTAGCCTCTTTTAGCACCTGGGTCTTATCGCGCTGGATGGCCGCCAATTCGTCCTGGGATTTCTTCGCCGCGTCAAGCCCATCACCGATAGTTTTTTGACGCCGATCGAGCACCGCCATGATCGGACGGAAGGCGAATTTGCGCAATAACCAGAGCACAATAAAGAAGGTCAGCGTGTTAGCCAACAACAGCTTCCAATCAATACCGAGTTTAGTTATCAGTTCACCCATAATTGACGGACCGCGCGGTTTTAAACTCGCGCTATTACGGTTAGATTAAACAAATTTGATAATCAAGGCCACGACCAAGGCGTAAATGGCAATGGCTTCGGCGAAGGCCATGGCGATCAGCATCGGCACCTGCACTTTTCCGGCGGCTTCCGGATTGCGGCCGATCGCTTCCATCGCTTTAGCGGCCAGGATGCCGATCCCTAAGCCGGGTCCGATACTGCCGATGGCAATAGCCAGGGCGCTGGCGAAATATTTGGCTGCTTCTGGTGACATAGATGTGTCCGTTAATAATAAACCGGTTGATAAGAAAAATTAATGTTCCTCGGCCGTAGTGGCGATGGTGAAGAAAACCAGGGTCAGCAAGGCGAAAACGAAGGCCTGGATAAATCCGACAAATAGTTCGAGGAAGTAGAACGGCACCGGCGCAATTAGCGGCACCAGGGTCGAAATTACCAGCAACAACACTTCGCCGGCGAAGATGTTACCGAACAACCGGAAGGAAAAAGAAATGATCTTGGTGAATTCCGACACTAGTTCAATCAGTCCGACGAAGGTCATGGTCGGGTTCGGATTGAAATATTTGCGTAAATGTTTTTTGACCCCGATATACATCACTCCGAACACCTGGGCGGCGATAACTGAGATCATGGCGATGGCCAGGGTCATGTTCAGGTCGGCCGCGCCGGCCCGTAAGAACGGCACTAGGACAGTCTGCCCCGCGACCGATTCGCGCAGGCCGATCGTCCCGAACAACGGCACTAGGCCAATCCAGTTCATGGCCATGATAAACAGGAAAATTGTGCTGACGATCGGAAAGAATCGCTTCGTCTTGGCTCGGTCGCCAGTGACGCCGTCCATTAGACCGAGTAAAAATTCGATCATCATCTCCCAGACGTTTTGCATCTTCGTCGGCCGGAGCGCCGCTTGCCGTCCCGCCGCCCGCGCCAACAGAATCAAAATAACGGCCGCCGTCAACGCGCCCAACATGCTATTGGTAATCGGCAGGCCGAGAAAATGTCCGATCGGTTCGGCGGTGAGAGAAATGTTGATGGCGGTCATTGAATTTACTTTTGGGGCGGATTTATTTCGCGAAGCAGGCGGGAAAATTTTCTAATTAGGAGGAGCGTGGTTAAAACGATGGCCAGAGCCATGCCCAACAGCAACAGCCAGGGCGAGGTGTGCATGGCTTTATCGGCCCACCGCCCGGCCAGGGTGAACAAGACCAGCGGCACGGCGATCGTGTAACCCAGCTCCCAGGCGATGTTTAGGGCCTGCCAGTACGTTCGACGCGACGGTGTTTCCATAGCTTCAGTCTACACTAAAAAATAACAAAAGAGCGCGAACAGTATACGACTTTTTCGGCTAATCGGCAAGCCTGATAAAATATTTTGGCTAAGGTTAGCCAACACCACATTGTCACGCACCTGGACACCGGTTAGAGTGAAATAGATACAACAAAAACGACTTGTCGGATAATTGATAATTTCTCCAATGTGGTGCAGGGTTTGGCAAATACTGTATCGGAGCGTTGACAAAGAACCTTAAAAGCGTAGACTCAAAAACGTACGGTGAGTTCTTGGCAGTTTTCGATCACGTTCGAAAGGAGGGATCCTTTGAGTAAAGGTTGGCGCAACGCACATCTTCGCCAGGGCTATGTCAGTCGTATCGCCAGACTAGCCGACCGACTGTTGGCCGGTTCTCCACGGGGTGAGCAACAAGAACAGCGCCTGGTCAAGATTCTTTCCCAATATCTGGAACATGACACCGACGTGCCGCCATGGTTGCATCGGATCGCCCTCGGAACACACGAACAAGACCATCAAGGTATTGATGTCGTCGCCACAACCGACGTTGGACCGTTGTTCATCCAGGTCAAGAGTTCCGAGATATTCAAGCGCCACTTTGAAGCCGAACACCAGCGCCACGTCGACCGGGGCAAGCGGGTCCCCATCCTGGACGTCATCGTCGTCAACGACCACCTGACCGACGCGCAAGTTCTGGGCCAGACCTTGGGAATACTACGTCGGCTCCGTCAGCAAGTGGAACGTCACGGAAGTTTCCTGCCAGCCAAACGACAGAAGTCGAGGTAACCCCCCGACTTCTTTTTCTTCCAGTTTTTTTTGTTGGTTAAGGTTAGTCTATTTTGATATCGGGATCTTCTGAGGTGAAATAATTTTGAAGGGAAGATAGATACTCATGAAAATCTTCACTAAATCCTTTGAATTGTTTTTTCCAGTTGGAAGATAGTAGCCCACCAAAGCAGAGCAGAAAAATCTCCAAAACCGCTTCATAGCCATACAATATGTAAAGTAAACAACGATGATAGTTTTTGTTATCGACAGTATCAGTATAAGCGTTCTGGTATCCCACATTTTGGTATGTCTGATGGAAAACAGTTGACGATAAATTGGAATGAACGCCATGATCTCGAGTCAACTTATAAGCTTTTTTAATCTTTTCTGTTTCTTCGCCAACCCATTTCGGTGAAAATGATTGTTTAAAACGTTCTGAATTTGCTCCTTCTGTAATCCAGATTTCCGCCTTTGAATAGTCTTTACGTATCTGGTTTGCATACTCAGCGGCTTCTGTCGAACGACTCATAATTGAGTATGCTTCCGCAATATGGCGAGAAAGTACTAGCTGTGAAGAAATGAATAATCCCCTTAAGCTAATCCAAAAGAGCTGGTACTCAACCACTTTGTTATCAGGAATCTTGTTGTCTAACGCGGCAGGGAAAGACTCATATAACGAGATGAGTCGGTCAAACATTTCTGATTCAGTCAAAAACTTCCTAGCAGAAATTTCAACATTATTCGCATCAAGTCTCGAAATCTCAAGAAATGAAGGCCCGATCTTCTCTTGATCGGTATCACTATTCAACACTCGGCTTCTCCAACACCAACGGCTCAATTTCGCTTTCTGTCTCGGCAATTTTCACCACGTCTTTATCAATCTTCTTAAACTCCTTATAGGCGATGTTGTATTGGTTGACCGTGGTGCCCATTGAAGCACCAAGTTTCTGCATGTAGCCGTCGTAGGACTGAAGATGTTTGGCTAAGACTTCGATGTTCTTCCGAATCTCTTTCGCCCCTTCTTCGATTTGCATTGCCCTCAGCCCCTGCAAAACAGTTTGCAAATAGGCAAAGAACGACGTCGGCGAAACAATAATGACGTGCTTTTCCTTAAAAGCGTAGTCAATCAAGTCACGCGAGGACACGCCAGCCGCGCCAACTTTATTAACGAGCAGGTCGTAGTAAATGCCTTCGGCCGGGATGAACATGAACGCGAAGTCCATCGTGTTCTCGGCCGGACGGATGTATTTCGACGTTTCATCAATTCTGTTTTTTAAATCCTGTTTAAACTGTTTTTCCACCTGGTCGTGGTCCGCGCCGGGATTCATTTCGGCTAGGCGATTATAGTTTTCGAGCGAGAACTTTGCGTCAACTGGAATAATTTTATCTTGCAGGAATATCGCAGCGTCAACGATCTCGCCGTCTTTGAATTTGTACTGCAGTTTGTAATGTTTCGGTGGCAGGACATTTTTCAACACCGTTTCCAAGTAGTATTCACCGAGCACGCCGCGCTGTTTCGGGTTGTTCAACGTGTCCTGCAGGCGTTTCAGTTGGTCAGCGAAACCGACCACCTGGCGGTTGGTCTCGTCGAGCTTGGTCAGCCGTTCAGTCACGTCTTTAATAATTTTAGCGCTGTCGCCGAATTGTTTCTGGATGGTGGAAACAGTGTTGCCCAGGCCTTGCTGTAACGTCCGGGTCATCTCGGTGTTGTTCTTGTCGAGCGACGATAACTTCTCATCCATTCGGATCAGCTTCTCGGTTAGTTCTGGCGCCGCGCCACCGGTCGATTTTTTTGACAGAGACCACCACGCGAGCGCCACGGCGGCGACGGCGATCAGTCCGAGAATAATCGTAACGGGATTCATGACTGCACTGTATCAGCGAAAAGCAGGGTTGACAAGGTATGTTTTTTTCGTTAGGCTCAAATCCGTATTTGCGTCCTTTTCACTCGCGTCCATCACACCCCAACATGGAGGTCGGCGTTGGACCAGACTGCTCCTAATCCGGAAGTTTTGGAGAAGTCGACCAGGCACGGTATCGGTGATCGTCCACTGCTCGTCGACGCCACCCGGCGTTTCCCCTGGCAACTTCACGGCCCATTCGGGTTTGGCCGGACTTTTCCGGACTATCTGCTCAAACCGCTAGTCCGCGAAATCCAGACGCTGACCACTCATCATTCACGGCCGAAACTGATGTTCGCCTTCGGGCTTCGACAGGAGATTCGCCATGAATTCTCCAGGCGCGTCAGGGCGGCCACTACGCAGATCAACTCCACGCCTAACCGGGTGCATTGGCCGGTGATCGAACAGATGTTGGATGGTCTCAATCATCAAACGTTTCGACCGGTGTCAATGGAAGTCATTTCCTACGACCCCACGACTCGGCGGGCGATTATTCCGTCACCGGAAGTCGGCGATACTTCCTGGGAAAACCGGACGCTAGTCAACCTCCTCTTCGACCTGATGCCACACCTGACTGCTACCGAACTGTCTGATCCGGGCCTGGGTTGGACCCACCTCTACCGTTTCCACCGCGCCGCTCGTAACCTGGGAAATTACGCCCACCAATCGGACGCGTCTAGGCGCCGGCTGAACACCGCCTGGCACCTGGCCGTATATGAAGCGGCGCTAACCAGACTGTCGGAGATAGTCAAAGAAAACGGCCTGAATCCGCCGTCGGCAATTCTTCCCCAGCTGTCGTTCCTTCATCGTCTAGTCGACATCGCCGCGCAACCGGCGGTCGTCTGAATCCCCCTTACACCCTTGACTAAACATCAGGGGTGTTTTTATAATCCAAAAAATATTTTGGCATTCGTGGTGGTGGCTTCGGCGATGGCATCGAAAGAAATCCCTCGCACTTCAGCGATTTTTTTTGCCACCAACTCAACATTCGCCGGTTCATTCCGTTTCCCGCGATGAGGCCTAGGCGTTAAAAATGGCGCATCGGTTTCAACCATCATTCTGTCCAGCGGAACTTTTTTTACAACTTCCTGTATTGTTTCACTTTTCGGAAACGTGACGATGCCGGTGAAAGATAATAAACCACCCAGTTCCAAAAATTTCTCGGCGGATGACCAGTCGCCGGAAAAGCAGTGCATCACGAATTTTTTAACTTGGTGCCGACGCAGTAAAGTCAGCACATTATCGTAAGCGGAAAAAACACCGTTTTTATCGCGGCAGTGGATGATCAAGGGCAAATTAGTTTGCCGAGCTAACAATATTTCTTGCTCGAACAGGTCGATTTGAAGTTGCTGGTCGTCGTCTGGTTTAAGGTGAAAATAATCCAGCCCGGTTTCTCCGATGGCCACAATTTTTTGGTGGGGCAGTAATGCTTCCAGGTCGGATATTCTAACTTCGCCGATATCGTCATCGGTCGGATGAATGCCCACCGCGGCGTACACCGGCTGGTCGGGATATTGCTCAGCCAACCGAACTCCGGCCATGCTGTCAACTAGCGTTGTGCCGATCGCCATCAGGCCGATCCCGGCGTCGAGTGAACGTTTG
>JBGPHQ010000032.1:0-8749 GCA_041484505.1 Patescibacteria group bacterium | reverse complement strand
CGCTACGGCGGCACCGATGGCTACTGACGTACCCGGCCCGGTATTGGGTAGTCCGGTGGCCGCCTGCGTCACAGTTTTGATTATCGGACAGCTGACGCTCATCGTCACTTCGTTGCCGTAATCATTAGTTATCGTACAGTTAAAGTCCGGCGAGACCTTTGAGGGGCTATTAGTGGCCGGAATAAGTTGCTTTACCTTGACGTTAACCGTTTTGGTATTGCTGGTATTGCCTTTTAACTGGGCGATATTCCAGCGCAGGTAGTTCTGGCTATCAAGGTTTAGCCCTTGGCTAGCCAACTGGGCGGGGTCGGCGATATCGGCGTATTGAAGTACGCTGCCAAAATAGTCCTGTCCCTGATAACCCAAGTAATCACTGCCTGTGACGTTGGTGGTGATAATCTTGAACTGCAAGGTGTCACCACTTTTTACGGTCGCACCGCTGGCATTACCGCCGCTGGTCAGGTTAGTAACGGTTTTACTAAGGTTGACCCGTGGATTCTCAGCAATATTTATCTGGGTCTGGCAGGCGGCAGTCTGGGCCGTCTGGCCGCCGTTAGATAGTTGGACATACACCAAGACGGTGTGGATGCCAGTTGCCAAGCCGGGGATAGTCTTATCGTAAGGTGTGGCAGACACCGCGTCTTTGTAATCGATACTGCCGTTGCCGTCGATGTCAAAGTTGTAGCCGGTGATTTTGGTTGAGCCGCTAACGTAGGCCTGGGTGTGGATAATGAAATCACGGTTGGAGCCGCTCACGAATGACGACGAAGCCACGCAATAGCCGCTGGGGGCGGGTGTCGGCGTCGGTGTCGGAGTAGGCGTCGGTGTCGGAGTGGGCGTTGGCGTGGGTGTGGGTGTGGGCACTGCCGGCACAATCACCGTTACGCACGGCCGCTCCGGAGCCACGGCCGAAGTTTCGCTAGAGCTGACACTGGCCGTGTTACAAATTACGGTGTTATTGGCCACGCCGCTTTTAACCTGTACCGTCAGTATGCTGACATAGGGCGTGGCGGTATAGCCTAGCTGGCCGCTGCGGCTGATATTGTAAAGATTGCCATTGCGGGAGCTGAGATCGTCCAGCGACACAAAGTCAAAATTACCGCTGATACTGTCGCTGAGCTGGAAGTTAGTCGCTAGCGAATCGGGCTGGCTGTTTTGGTACTCCAGACGGAATTTCACACTGTCGCCGGGGTGGACAGTACTGCTGGTCAGCAGGCTTTTATGGACCGCTAGCTTGGGTTTGGGCGGCGAGGGCAGGTAGGGGCTGGTAAAGGTCGGGTTACCGCAAGTCTGTAGTATCCAAAAGCCGACGCCGTATTTATTAACGCCATGGAAAGCCGCGTAGGAGCTGGAACCGTGGGTGTCCCAGGCGTGCAGTGGCCGCTCATAAACAGTTATATTGCCAGCATCGACTGTCCGTTCGCCCCAGTTTTTACTGCTGATGCCAAAATCGGCCAGCGGCAGGCGGCCGATACTCCACCAGTTGTTGCTGGTCGAAACCACCGTAGCGTTGGGCTGCTGGCCGGATATATCAACAATATTCGCCCGGGTGATGCCAAATTTGCCGTAAATGGCCTGGATATGGCCGGTATTATTGTCCCAGGCGTTCAAAATACTGTTTTTGGTGGTGATGCCGTCCAAGACGTCGTTAGGCGAAGCCGCCAAGGAGTTTTGGGAAGGTGCCAAAGCGGCAACTACTTGGACTACCAGTGCCGCACTTACCATGGCGAGACCCAGCCGTCGCACCGCCGACTCTTGGCGCAAGCGGCTGGCATAGAAATTGACCTGGTCTATCAGGCTGGGATTGAAGGGCAGGTTAGCGAGAAGTTTTTTGAACATCTAGTGTGTCCGATTTTGTAAATAACCTTAAGCTTATTTAAACATGAAAATATGTGTTCAAGCAATCAAGTTAAAGAAAATAGGTATAAAAAAAGACCGAGTGTAGGTCTTGTAGTTAGGTCGGGGAGCGGCATCGTGGTGCCGCTCCCCTGTGCGCGAGTATACCCGCGCTATTCCCGCCGTCAGGCGGGCACGTTGAAGCGTTACACGAGAAGGAAGATACCCCATGCCAGACAGGCGAGGCTTGTGAGGACGATCATCCGTATCTGGTACGCAGGATCTCCCAGTCTGCGCATCCGCTGTAAGTACAGCGGGGCGGACACAAACCCCAGGATGTCGAAGATGCCGACGATCTGGTCTGTGCTCATCTTATCCTTTCCCGGCCTCAGCGGCCTAGTGATCGATGACACTGAAGTTCAGCATGGCCTTCTTGAACGCTTCGCGTCCTTGGCTCATACCAACCCGCAGGATCATCAGCGTCGAAGTCCCGGTCTGGATGAGCCGCGTGTCCTCGTGCTTGCCAATCTCGCTCAGGAAGGCTGCGAGAGCACCTGTTGTATCGTCTTTGTCGTAATACTCCAGGGCGACGTTGGCCGCGTACTCCAGGGTTTCCTGGGCAGTGTATCCTGGCATTTCCCCTCCTTGATGGCTTAGTTAACATCTGCAAACAAGCAGTTAGTTTAACTACCTCTTTGCAGATGTTAAAACTAGGCTTCAATCTGTAAAAGTTCCACCCATCCACCTCAGGTGGATAAGTGTTACAACTATACATCTTTTACCCCTAAAAGTCAATCACACTACTGCTTATTTACTCGCCAGAATAACAAGCTTTTTACAGTCTAAAAAGGTTGTTTTAAAGCCGGTGTTCAGGTATACTATTAACAGAGTGGAAATAGATAAACACATTCCTATGGAGAGGGTTGATTTTTAGTGAGCGCCGAGCCCAAAAAAAGTAGCTACGACTCTAGCCAAATTCAGGTTTTGGAGGGGCTGGAGCCGGTCCGCAAGCGCCCCGGCATGTATATCGGCAGTACCGGCACTGAGGGCCTACACCATCTGGTTAAAGAGCTAGCCGATAACGGTATTGACGAAGTTATTGCCGGCTTTGCCGACCGGCTGGATATAATTTTGCATGAAGACGGTAGTGTGACTGTTAGCGACAACGGCCGCGGCATCCCAACTGATATGCACCCCAAAACCAAGAAAAACACCTTAGAAACGGTGATGACGACTTTGCACGCCGGTGGTAAATTCGGCTCCGGCGGCTATAAAGTCAGTAGTGGACTGCACGGCGTCGGCTCTAGCGTGGTCAATGCCTTATCGTCCAAGCTGGTGGCAACCGTCTGGCGTGACGGTTATACCTGGACGCAGGAGTACGCCAGGGGCGTGCCGACGACTGAAGTTAAAAAAGGCGCGGCCAGCAGTGAGCAAGGCACAAGTATTAGGTTTTATCCGGATGGTGATATTTTTTCTGAGAGAGAATTCGACTTTGATTGGATACTCGACTATTTACGCCACCAAGCTTATCTCACAAAAGGTGTTAAAGCTTCCATTCGTGACGAGCGCAATGGCCGGGCTTACAGCTTTTACTTCGAGGGCGGCATCGAAAGCTACGTGCGCCACTTAAACGCCGGCAAAGAACCGCTTGACGAAGATATTTTTTACATCGATAAGGCAGTAGAAAACGCTGTTATAGAGATTGCCATGCAATATAGTGATGCTTACAACGAAACCGTTATGGCCTTTGCCAATAATGTCTATAACCCCGATGGCGGTATGCATCTGACCGGCTTCCGCACAGCCTTAACCCGGGTTATTAATGACTACGCCCACAAGAGCGGCCTGTTGAAAGAGAAGGAAGAGAACCTCAGCGGTGAGGACTGTCGTGAGGGATTGACGGCGGTAATACTGGTCAAACTCCCCGACCCGCAGTTTGAGGGGCAGACTAAAAACAAGCTCGGTAACCCCGAAGTTCGGGGTTATGTTGAGCAAGCTATGAATGAGTGGTTTGCTTATTATCTCGAGGAGCATCCAGCTATCGCTCGGAAGATTACTAATAAAGCCCTACTATCTGCTAGAGCCCGCAAAGCCGCCCGGGCAGCCCGTGAGAATATTATCCGTAAAGGTGCGCTGGAGGGCGCCAGTTTGCCGGGTAAACTGGCCGATTGCGCTACAAAAGATCGCTCCCAAGCCGAGCTGTTCATCGTCGAGGGCCAGTCGGCCGGCGGTTCTGCCAAAGACGGCCGTAACAGCTTCTACCAGGCCATCCTGCCGCTGCGGGGTAAGGTACTTAATGTGGAGCGCGCCCGTCTTGATAAAATGCTGGCCAACCAGGAAATTCTTAACCTGATTAAAGCCATGGGTGTGGGTATCGAAGAGCAGTTCGATATGGCCGGCCTCCGCTATGAACGTATCATTATCATGACCGATGCCGATGTTGACGGCAGCCATATAACCACCTTGCTGATGACGCTATTCTTCCGCCACATGCGCCCAGTCTTGGACGGCGGCCACCTGTATGTCGCCCAGCCGCCACTGTTTGCTATCGGTTCGGGCAAGACTAAGCAATACGCCTACACCGACGGGGAACGTGATGAGATACTGGGTAAAATTATCGCCGAGCGCCAGGCCAAAGGCCTGAAGATTGACAAAAAAGATGAATTGCCAAAACAGGCCGGTGTCACCATTTCGCGCTACAAAGGTCTGGGTGAAATGGATGCCGAACAGCTGTGGGAAACCACCATGGATCCCGCTAATCGCATTTTGGTGAAGGTCCGTGTCGAAGATGCCGAAAAGGCCGACGCTATCTTTAGTAAGCTGATGGGAACAGAGGTCGAAATGCGCAAAAACTTTATTCAATCGCGCGCTAAGTTCGCTAGGGACCTGGATATATAAAATGAAATTTCTAATTGCTCTAATTAGCCTAAGTGCTCTAAATAAGCACCAAAACCCAATTACCCAAACGGTTTGGGATTCAAGATTTAGGAATCATTTAGGTCAATTAGAAATTAGGTCAATTAGAATAATTGTTGCGGCTGGAGGCCGCGCCTAATGGACGATAGAAGCAAGGGCTTACTGCCATCGATTGCCAAGCACTCTAAAACCGTCCTCGAGCGGAGTGTCGAGGACGAAATGGAGACCAGCTACCTCCAGTACTCGATGAGCGTTATTGTGGCCCGCGCCTTGCCTGACGTACGCGACGGCCTAAAACCGGTCCACCGCCGGATTTTATACGTTATGGATAAAAGCGGCCTGCGAGCTGGCTCAAAACACACCAAGAGCGCCCAAATTGTCGGTGAAGTAATGGGTAAATACCATCCCCACGGCGACACAGCCATCTACGACGCCATGGTGCGCCTAGCCCAGCCGTTCTCAACCCGCTATCCATTGGTGGACGGGCAGGGTAACTTTGGGTCGATGGACGGCGACCCGCCGGCCGCCTACCGCTACACCGAGGCCCGGATGACGCGCGCCTCTGAAGCTATCCTAGAAGATATTGATAAAGAGACTGTGCCTTTCCGAGATAACTTTGACGGCTCCCAGCAGGAGCCGGAAGTCCTGCCGGCCAAACTGCCCAATTTACTTTTAAACGGTCAGGTCGGTATCGCCGTTGGTATGGCCACCAACATCCCGCCGCATAATCTGTCGGAACTGGTGGACGCCACCGTCGAGCAGATAAACAACCCCGAAGCCACGCTTGATGATCTGATAAAACACGTCAAAGGGCCTGATTTTCCAACCGGCGCCGTAGTTTACGGTAAGGAATCTATCCGCAGCGCTTTTGCTACCGGCCGCGGCGGCGTGGTGGTGCGGGGTGTAGCCGATATAGAAGAGTCCGCCAAAGGCGGGCGCCACCGGATTGTTATTACCGAAATTCCGTACGCCGTTAACAAGGCTGGACTAGTAGAAAAGATTGCCGAGCTAGTTCACCAGAAACGGCTGTCCGGTATAGCCGATATCCGTGACGAAAGCTCCAGGGGTTCGGTACGCATCGTAATCGAGCTGAAAAAAGACGCCTACCCTAAAAAGTTGCTCAACCAGCTTTATAAGCTAACACCTTTGCAAACGGCATTCCACTACAACATGCTGGCGCTGATTGACGGCATCCAGCCACGGGTGCTGGGGCTTCAAGATATAATCAACGAGCACATCAAGCACCGTCAGGTGGTGGTCCGCCGGCGTACGGACTTTGAACTAAGGCGTGCCCAGGAGCGCGCCCACATTCTAGAGGGCCTGAAAATTGCCCTTGACCACATCGATGAGGTGATTAAGACCATCCGGGCCAGCCAAACCAGCGAAGAAGCCCAGGCTAACCTTATTAAGCAGTTTAAACTCAGTGAAATACAAGCCCAGGCTATCCTAGCAATGCAGCTGCGGCGCCTGACTGGACTGGAGCGTAAAGAGATAGAGGACGAGCTGACCGGTTTGGTTAAGCTTATCGGTCAACTCCAGGCAATCTTAGCTGATGAGAAAAAAATCCTCGGTATTATCAAAGATGAACTGCTAGAGATGAAAAAGCTTTTTGGTGATGAACGGCGCACCAAAATAGTCGCCGCCGAGCTGGGCAAGCTAAGCGATGAAGACTTGGTTCCGGACGAACAGGTCGTAGTAACGCTTACATCAGCTAACTACATAAAGCGTACCTCGGTTGTCGATTATAAGAGGCAGGGACGCGGCGGCAAAGGTCGCCGCGGCATGGCCACACGTGAAGAAGACGTCATCGAACACGTTGTAAATGCTTCAACACACGACTTTTTATTGTTCTTCACCAACCAGGGCAGAGTCTTTAGGATTAAGACCTATGAAGTGCCGGCCGTCGGCTTAAACGCCAAGGGCGTGGCGATTGTTAATCTGTTACAGCTGCAGCCTGAAGAAATTGTTAGTTCAGTCATTAATGTCAGCAAAGGCAGTAATGGCGACGGCCATCTGCTGATGTGCACTATTCACGGTGTAGTCAAGAAAACACCCTTTGGGCAGTACCAAAATGTCCGCAGTACGGGGCTGATTGCTATTAGGCTGGACAGCGGCGATGAACTGAAGTGGATACGCCGTACTTCCGGCCAGGACGAAGTCATAATTTCGACTAGCCAGGGCCAAGCTATCCGTTTCAATGAAAAGGGAGTACGGCCGATGGGCCGGGCCTCACGCGGTGTGCGCGGTATCCGCCTGCGTAGCGGCGACCAAGTAATCGGCATGGATATTGTCGAAGAAAGAACCTCGATGTTCGTTATCAGTGAGTTTGGCTACGGCAAGCGCACTAAGGTCAACCAATTCACAGCGCACGCCCGCGGCGGTGTCGGCATCCGCTCGGCGGTAGTTAACAAGAAAACCGGTCCGCTGGTCGGCGTTAAAGCCCTAACCAGTCTCGACCAAGAAGTAATTATCATATCGGCTCAAGGCCAGACTATCCGACTGGGACTCAAGAATATCCCCAGCCTGGGACGGGCCACCCAAGGTGTGCGCATTATGCGCTTAAACACTGCTGACAGGGTAGTGTCGCTGGCTTTAGTGGATAAAAAAATCGAAGGCGAAGAAGTGGAGAAAGCGACTGCCGAAAACCCTTCAAACGCTCGCCAAGCTTAATTAAGTATAAATATGAAGAATCCCGCACCAATCCGCCTGTGGCGGATGGTACGGGACAGGGCGTCAGGAGCGCTCCACCGCTAAAAGCAGGGGCGCCCATGGCGCTGTGAGGCTTGCCTACCGGCAGGCAGGGCAGGAGTCCAACTCGCTCCCGCCCCTTTTCTAGAGGAGATTCATTGCCGAATACTGAGCCCGTGAGCTTCAAGGGCGGCTTCCAGTTCCTGCAAGCAGCCCTTCCCAAAGTTCGGGATTTCCCGGAGCTCATAGCGATGTTTTTCCGTGACCTCTCCGACCTTTTCGATCCCGACGCGCGAGAGGAGATTTCGTACTCGCGGGCTGATACCCAGTTCGCGAACCGGTAGTTCGAGAAGTGTCTCATGATCATTCGTGACGATCTGGACCGTGAGAGGATTTCTGGAGGTTAGGTTCTCGAACGTGTTCTGGCCAAACGCTTTCAGCAGTTCTTCGGCGGCTTTGCACAGATCAGCGCGGCTGCCGCCAAACTCCGCTTCGATCTTGAGAATTGGCATCTCGGACCCCTTTCGGTCAGTACTCCTTGTCGATCTGGTCCTGCAGCCAGTTCAGGTACCGAAGTGTACCGCCCACGACTGCCAGGACCACGATGACAACTGCTCGACGTTTCTTCATCTCATGCTCCTTCCGATCAATCGTTTTCGGGCGGGCGGCTTTCGATGAAGTGGAACTGGGACCTGTCCATCAGCAGGCTACGACTGACGGAAAAAGGCTCTCCGTTCTGAGCGTAGCCCAGTCCCCGAGACCGGGGCGTGACGGGCATAAGACGAAATCGATCGCCGTCCTTCAACTCGACCCTGTATGGGCCGCCGTTTCCGCCATAGACATCGTTGACATCAGGCTCGTTGTCCGGTGCTTCCGAGTCCATTGCTATCTCCTTGGTCGATGGGAAAGGGCTAACCTCGGGACTAACCCAAAGCCAGCCTCGAAATTCAACTCATATTTTACCATAATAACTATATATTTCCAATGCAGCTGGATGTAGACTTTCGTACATCAAAAGCGGCTTGACTACACCTTAACTTATGCGTTATCATAGTATTAGCTTTTAGGGTGTCCCATTTTTGAGTGCCTCCACTACTGAGGTACAGGAAGAAGAAGGAACCGTCCGGTCGCCAAAGGCGACCGGGTACGTACTCTTGAAGCGTTCATTGAAAATTGAGTAGTGCAAATCAACGTCAGTTCACCCACCAAACTTTCTTTGAAGGTTTAGGCGGGTAAAAAAATCTGAGAAATTAGATTCTTTTGATAGCCGGTCGTATTTATACACCAGCTATCTTTAATAGAGAGTTTG
>JBGPHQ010000031.1:0-8792 GCA_041484505.1 Patescibacteria group bacterium | reverse complement strand
CTTAACCAAATCCCCGGCCCAGTCCTGGTTTTTACGCGGACTAAATTCGCCGCTAAAAAGTTAGCGCGGGCCGTTAAAACTATGGGTTATCCGGCGGCCGATATCCACTCCAACCGCAGTTTGTCCCAGCGACGCGAGGCGTTGGATGGATTTAAATCAGGGAAATACCGCGTCCTAGTGGCAACCGACATCGCCGCGCGCGGCATCGACGTGACGGGGATCGAGCTGGTGGTTAACTATGATCTACCCTCAAACCCCGAGGATTACGTCCACCGCATCGGGCGGACGGCGCGGGCCGGTCGAACCGGACGAGCCGTCTCCTTCGCCACCTTCGACCAGCGCGGCGACGTGCGGGATATCGAACGTCTGATTCGCTCGACCTTGCCCGTTTCGGCCTTGCCGACTTTATCGCCAGCCCGTTCCCAGCCCGCACCTGTCTTCTCGCCCGCTCGCCACCACCGCCCACCGGATCGGACCTTACCGGTCACCTCACCCCAGCGTCATCCGGCTCATCGTCGCCGACAACGTTATCAGGAACACCAAACCAGTCAACCGCCGCCCCAGCGCGAAGGCGGTTATGATCAGTACGCCACGAAGTTTTAGGGTGGTTTGATATTGCCGCGGCGGAAGAAACATGCCATGCTACGGCCCATGGACATTTTTCAGATTGATCAGACGGCCCGTCACAGTCGCGCCCGCGCCGGCACGTTAACTACCACCCACGGCCAAATCCACACGCCGAATTTCATGCCGGTCGCGACGCGCGGAATTTTCCACGGGATGGAGCTGAGCGACGCCCGCGCTTGCGGGGCGGAGGTGTTAATGTGCAATACCCATCATCTGAATCGACGGCACGGCATTCAGGCCATCGCCACCGCCGGCGGGTTGCATAACTTCATCGGTTGGCATCATCCGCTCGCGACCGACTCCGGCGGTTTTCAGGTCTTTAGTTTAGGCTGGGGGATGGTGCATGGTGTCGGCAAAGTGGCCGGCGGAATCAACGCCCGGCCGGCCTCGGATACGGCCTTGGCCTTAGCCCAAGCGACGATTGATAACGACGGAGTGATATTTTCCGACGGCCGCGAATTAGTGCGGCTAACGCCGGAGATCGCGACGCAGTGGCAGGAAAAAATCGGGGCCGATATTATTTTTGCTTTTGATGAGTGCACTTCACCCCGGCATGATGAAACGTATAACCGCCAGGCGATGGACCGGACGCATGCTTGGGCGCGACGATGTTTGACTGCCCGGACTAATGATGATCAACTTATGTTTGGCATTGTCCAGGGCGGGATATTTGAAGCGCTTCGCCACGCCAGCGCCAAAGTAATCGGTCAACTGCCATTCGACGGGATCGGCATCGGCGGAAGTTTTGGCCAGCACAGAATGGTGGAGACGCTGGACTGGGTGATGCCCTCCTTGCCCGAAACCAAACCGCGCCACCTGCTCGGGATCGGCTGGGTGCAAGATGTATTATTAGCCGTTGATCGCGGGATTGACCTGTTCGATTGCGTCGAACCAATCCGCCGGGCGCGTCACCAACATGTGCTGACGGACACACATTATATGGACCTGGTGCCGCTCGTGCGCCGGCAAGGCGACGGGCCGTTGGTCAACGACTGCGACTGTTCAAGTTGTAGATTACTGTCGGCGGCGGACATTAAACAGTGGTGCCGCGCGCAGGAACATCGCGGCAGTCGTGCTTTAGCGATTCATAACACCCGGATGATGATACGCCTGATGGAAAATATTCGGGCGGCGATCGCGGCTGGACGATGGCATGATTTTTTCGATGAGCGGTTATCGCAAATTGAAACACAGCGGCCATCGATCGTCTGATCAGTTGCCAAAAATAAAACCAGGCAGTATACTATTTAGGCATCACGGAATCCTGGCCTTTAGCGGTTCCGGTGAATAAGAAACGCGTCTGCATGGGCTCACCCGAACAGTACAATAGTCCGACCTACGGTCAGATTACTGAGCCGCAACTGGTCACCCGGATGCGCGATTTCGTGCGGTCTAACACCGACCGCGATTACCGGTTGATCGTCGGTTCTGATTCCTTGCCTGGCCATGGCGGCCAAGCTTATTTGGTGACGGCCATCGTCCTGCACCGCGTCGGCAACGGCGGTATTTATTTCTGGCGGCGGAAACTATCGGTCAAGCTCCACACCTTGCGCGATCGGATGTACGCCGAAGCGCTGGCCTCGATCGCGATGGCCCAGCATCTAGAATCGATCGGTGATTTGAAACCACTGCTTAAAAAAATTATTGAAATTCACGTCGATGTCGGCGCGGCCGGCCCAACGCGGGAAATGATCCAGGAACTGGTTGGCATGATTATTGCTCATGGTTACCAAGCCCGAACCAAACCGGAATCATTCGCCGCGTCAAAAGTCGCCGACCGCCACACGATTCCGGTCCCGCGTTTAGTGCTGGCCCCGGTGGTCGCCTAACCGCTTAAATCTTTAAACTTACAACTTACACCACGACCACATGGACCGCACTAATACTTTAATGGACAAACCATTCAGCAAGGGTGACACCGTGCCCGAAGAAGCGACCTATGTGTGCGTGCCATGCGGCTATCAGCACCATTATAAACCGGGCGAAACGTTCGGCGAGTGCATGTCCTGTTTGAGCGGCACGCCAAGCGGCCAACACGAAGAGTTTGTCGAGGGCCAGGAGATGTGGGAGAAGATCCCGCCGCCGTCGAAAACGGAATAGTCGATGATGCCTCCAGGGAAAACAAAACTGAGCGGCACAATCGTCGCGATTATCATCGGCCAGAGTCGAACCGATGTTTCGACGCAAGGCGCTAAGTCGCTAAAAACAATCCGTAGTTTTCCGACCTACGCCAGCCATCTGCCGCAACACAAAAAACTGGCGCAAATCCAAACTAATATTAACGGTCGGCGCGTGACCTTAACGTTAAAAGCCGTCCCGCCGGAAAATTATATCGTCGAAGCTACCGCCGATCATGAAAATCTCTTGGCCAGCGATGTTTTAGCGTTCAAAGATCGTCTCATGGCGGCGGCCGAAACAATGCTTTTCAAACAAGCGGTGGAAGCGGACTTTAAGGAAGAATTCACTTGTTACTGTGTGGCTGATTACCGCGGCGATCCGCGGCAGTTTTTTACTCAGGGCAATCGGATGGTGCCTCTCCTGAAGAGTGAAAACGTCGAACTAAGCCAGGCGGAAATCGATAAGACGATGCATGAGTCGAGTTTGCAATATGCCAAAGACGACCTGACTATCATTGATTGGGATGGGGCCTTTATATTCGACATCCATAGCGACTGGTCGGACACGATTGATGTGCTGGAAACTGCCAACGTCAACCTCCTACGTCTGCGCCGTCTCGACCAACAGCTCGATCAACGGCTGGATGCGATGGTCGGCATCTTACGCCGTGTGCCAAAAATACCCGCCCGGGAAGTGCGGACCATGATGACCGAGCTGATGCGCCTGCGAACGCAATCAATCGCCGAATTCGAACACGCCGAACGTGACATTCAACTAATTGGCGATTGGTACGCCGGTCGGCTGTATGCGTTGGCCAGCAAGAAGCTTCATCTCGACCGCTGGCGCCAGAGCATCCGCCAGGTGTTAGAAAGCTTGGAAGACATGTCCTCGGTCGCCAGTGACCATTTCAGCGTCACCGCCGAACGCCGAGCTGAACAAATCCAACAAATTTTATGGTATGTCCAACTGGCTGGTTGGTTTGTCCTGCTGTTCCTGGAGTGGCGAGTACTGAGGTCATAACCAAACACCCCGCTGGGGCGAGGTACTATGTGCGGGGACGTGAAACCTAAACTTTTAACTTTTTTGTTTCGGTCCGGATACAGGACGAACAGGCTTTAACCCGCCGACCATCTTGTAGGGCGGTTTGTAGGTTGACGTGTTGCTTTTTGTGAGTGGCGATATTGGAGTGACTGCGGGTGAAGCTGTTCATCGCGCCGCGGCCGCAGATAGTGCAGATCCTAGCCATATAATTTCGTAAGTCAGGACAAAAAATGTGAGCTGTGCTACTGTATCATAAGCCCATAAAATAATCAACCCCATCGGACGGGGTCAAACCCATGTTCACTCTTAGCACCCTGTTCTCTAATCCGCTGGCTTTCATCGTCGGCTTTACTGCCCTGGCGGTGTCAATCGGCGTCCATGAATTTTCCCACGTTTTAAGCGCTTACCTCCAGGGCGACCAAACCGGCAAGACGCTGGGCCGCTTAACGCTCAATCCGCTCCGCCATCTGGATTTGTGGGGGACGATTGCGATCGTGGTGGCCGGCATCGGCTGGGGCAAACCGGCGCCGTATAATCCCTATAATCTTCGGTATCGCCGCTGGGGGCCGCTGTTAGTGGCCATCGCCGGCCCGATTTCCAATCTAATTATTGCCACGGTGGCCGGTTACATTCTGCTTGGTACTGGTGCTGGACTGGCCACAGGCAATTTGTTACTTTTATTTTTACAAACGTTGGTCATGCTGAACGCCGCGCTAGCCGTGTTCAACCTGATTCCCATTTCACCGCTTGACGGCTCACACATCCTGGAGGCCTGGCTGGGGCCGACCAATCCGGTCGTGCGGACCTTACGCCAGTATGGGATGTTCTTACTGTTATTCTTGCTGATACTCGGCGGGGGATTATTGAGCGCTTATATTACCGGCGGCATATCGTTTGTCCTGCGAATGGTCGGACTCGGCGGGTTGTTGTAGGGCTTTCGTTTGACCAACCAACACACTATAGTACTTAGCGGAGATTCTTCGTCCCGCCCGGGGCGGGACTCCGAATGACGGGGTGGGGGTGGTCGGGTGGGCAGAAAGTTTGACAGCACGATGGCTGAATGTTACAGTGTTTAAGGTTTCACTCGTTTTATCGTCGCTTCACTAGCGATTTTTAATATCAAGCTATCCGTTGACACAACGGATAAAACCACGTAAACTCTCTTCCGCCATGCCCTGTTAGAAATGAATCTAGCGACCGGGCATAGCAAACCCCAAGACAATCATTACCTATGCGCACGCTTCTCCAACATCATTACCAAGCAAAGAGTGGGCCGGTGGCTTATTTCCTTCATTTCTAACGGGGATGCCCACTATCAACCAACTTATCCGCCACGGCCGCCAGGTGACTCCCCGGAAATCAAAAACCCCGGCCCTGGAGTCGATCATGAACGCCGTGCATCGCCAGCGCACTTTCCTGCCCAAAGGCAGTCCGTTTAAACGCGGGGTGTGCACGAAAGTGACGACTACCACCCCCAAAAAGCCAAACTCAGCTTTGCGAAAAATTGCCCGGGTGCGGTTGTCGAATGGGCAGGAAGTGACCGCCTATATTCCCGGGGTCGGCCATAATCTCCAAGAACACTCGATTGTGTTGATCCGCGGCGGTCGCGTCAAAGACCTGCCGGGCGTCCGTTACCATATCGTGCGCGGCGTCTACGACACCCAGGGCGTTCAAGATCGCCGCCAAGGCCGGTCAATCTACGGCGCCAAACGGCCGAGTGAGAAGAAAACCTAACCCCTTAAATTTTTAATCTTAAATCCTAGTGCGAAGCAAACAAGCGCCCATCCGCGACATTCTCCCCGACCCGAAATATGATTCGGTCATCTTGGCGAAGTTCATCAATAATATCATGACCCGCGGCAAAAAATCGGTCGCCCGCAAAATAGTTTATACCAGCTTGACCAAGATCGAAATGCAGACCAAACAACCGCCGCTTCCGATTTTTGAAACGGCCGTGCGGAACGTGGCGCCGGTGGTCGAGGTCAAATCGCGCCGCGTCGGCGGTTCGAACTACCAGGTGCCGATCGAAGTCCGCCCCAAACGCCGTCAAGCCCTAGCTTTTCGTTGGATCATTAACGCCGCGCGGGCCAAAAAAGGCAAACCGATGGCGGACAAACTGGCCGAAGAACTGGTCTTAGCCTCAACCAACCAAGGCGACGCGATCAAGAAAAAGTTGGACGTGCACCGGATGGCCGAAGCCAACCGCGCCTTCGCTCACTTTGGGTAAGACATATGGGCGACAAAGAAACTGAAGGTCCGGGTCAATCTGGTTTTTCAAACGACGAAGGGCCCAGACACGAATCCGCTCAGTCTGATAAAGGCTATTTTGATTTTTCTGAAACCTTGTCTGGCTTTGAATCATTTGCTCGTGAAAAACTGGTAGCAGAAATACCGACTGAACCGGAGATTAATAATATTTGGAAAGAAATTAAAGCGATGCTAGCAGATCATAAAGCATGGGTTAGCACAACAGAAAGATTAATTGAAAATATCACCGAACAAAACAAATCCGTCATAACTTTTATATTTGTTGAGACAACCCAACATTTCCTCCAGTATCGCCAGCTATTTGATCGACTGAAGGCTCGGACAATGACGGCGACTGAATATTTGCATCGCATGGAAACAGCCACGACTGAACGGAAGTTACTTTTAGGCCAACTACAACGATTAGAAAAAACCGTCAATCATGAATAACATGATTATCATCACCCACCGCAAACCCCACCTGGATGAGGTCGTGGCGGCTTGGCTGTTAACTACCTTCGATCCGGCGCTCAAGGACGCGACTTTTGAATTTGTCGGCTATTCGACGGACGGCCGTAACGTGCCGACCGGTGAGCAGTATGTGGCCATCGGCGTCGGTCGTGGAAAATTTGATGAACACGGATTAAAAGTTGGTCATTCATGCAATCAATTGGTGTATCAAGACTTACTGCACCGCGGTTTAATCCCGAACGATCGCTTCGAAGACAAAGCGATCGAGTGGTTAGTCGACTATGCCCATAAAGAAGATACCGGCCAGTGGGAAAACACCGATCCGAATTATACTAGCTTTTCTATACCGTCCATTCTGCGTGGTTTTTGGCTGGTCCACCAAGACGACCAATTGTTGATGCAGCGGGGTTTGGAAATCGTGGCGGCGGTCGTAGCGCAACTTGATGAACGGGCTAAGTTTTTACTCGATTGGGATAAGCGGATTGAGTTCGACACTAAATGGGGCAAAGCGGTCGCGGTGCACAGCGCTTATCGCGGCTCGGATGTGTTTGCTTACCACCATGGGTTTGTCCTGCGCGTCCAAACCGATCCGACTAAGGACTTTGGCGATTACCGGGCCCCGGCCGATAGCCAGGTTGATTTGACCGCTTTGTATAAAAAACTTAATGCCCTCGAACCAGGCACATGGTATTTGCATCAAAGCAAAAAGATTCTGACGGCTAGCCTGGACAGCACGGTCGGCGCCTCGACTAAAAAATCCCTTCAAGCATTGATTGATTTAGTGAGGCCATAATGTCTAATCCAGAAAACCAACCATCGCCAGAAACAGCCGACCGGAACGAGGGTCTTTCGCGAGCCGATCGCTATGAAGCCTACTCGGCCCTACTTGATCAGTGGCTGGAGCATCCTGAAGATCCAGGGTTGCAAGCCCGCGTGGCGACGGCTAAAAATCAGCTTGAGACGGGTGATGAACCACCGGCCGTTCCCGGTCAGACCAAAGCCGATCAAGATTTTCTTGAACAGCTATCGGCGCGCCTACCCGATCAAGAGCCGGCGCTAGCCGGACAGTCGGAAGCTGAAGCGCTCTACCGCCAGTACAATAGTATTTTAACCAAAGCCGCTGACGTGTTAGCCCATAGTTACCGCGCCCTCGATCACTTTCAAAGTTGGCATAATCCTTTACTGGCGGAGAACAATATCAGGAAAGTCAACGGTCTAATTGAAACACTGGAGAAGTTCCCCGATAAATTTCGAGAAAAAATATTTGCACTTTTCGAAATCAACAATCCATTACTTATGGACACCACTCTGGCCGCCACAAAATTTTTGTCGAAACGCTCAACGGAGGTAAAAGCGGTTGCCCATCAAGACATGCTCAAGCTAGCGTTCATCTTGGAGGAGTACGAGAAGAATTTACTGGGTTATGAGGCGATGCGCGAGCCACAACAACATTAAACATCTTTTTATCTGTCTTATCTTGTTATGCCCCGCGAATACCTCGCACTAGTCGTTTCGCTCCAATATGGGGCCAGTTCTCCCAAAGTATGTAATTATTAATTTATGGCTCGTGAATACAGTTTAGAACAAACTAGAAACACCCCCTACCACTCCCGCCACTCGGGTACGGGGCAGGTCGGAATCATCGCTAACATTTAATATTATGCCTCGCGAATATAGTTTAGAGCAAACTAGAAACATTGGAATAATTGCCCATATTGATGCCGGAAAAACCACGGTCTCCGAACGGATTTTATTTTACACCGGTAAAAAACATAAAATCGGCGAAGTCCACGAAGGCGCGGCGGAAATGGACTGGATGGAGCAGGAAAAAGAGCGGGGGATTACGATTACGGCCGCCGCCACCACCTGCTTCTGGAAGGACCATCGCATCAACATCATCGATACCCCCGGTCATATCGACTTCACGGTCGAAGTGCAACGCAGTTTGCGCGTCTTGGACGGCGGGGTAGTCGTTTTCGACGGCGTGGCCGGCGTTGAACCGCAATCAGAAACGGTCTGGCACCAGGCCGAAAAGTACCATGTGCCGCGCATCTGCTTCATCAATAAAATGGATCGGATGGGCGCCGATTTCTATTTTGACATCAAGTCGATTTACGACCGCCTGACCACCAACGCCCATCCCATCCAGCTCCCGATCGGCGCGGCCGAGACTTTCACCGGCATTATCGACCTGTTCGAACGCAAAGCCGAGATCTACCAGGACGACCTCGGCAAGGAGTGGACCCACACCGACGTGCCGGCCGACATGAAGGACAAGGTCGAAGAAT
>JBGPHQ010000030.1:0-9064 GCA_041484505.1 Patescibacteria group bacterium | reverse complement strand
CACGATGCGCGCTTTTCGTATACTGAAGTAAGTGATGGCGCAAGCCGCCGCGGCGGCTTGCGCCATCACTTACTTCAGTATACGAAAAGCGCGCATCGTGAGTATTATCATGCTCGGTTTGGTGCTGGGTATTTTTCGTGAGCAGACGGCTCTGCAGGTCAAACCAGACGATATTAGTCGATACGTTGGTCAAACGCTGACGGTGGCTGGCAACGTCGTGTTGCCCTCAACTATTAGCGGCACCGCGCAACGATTTGAAGTAACTGATGTGATAGTGGGGCAGAAACAATTGGTCGGGAAAATCATTGTTTCCGTTCCGGCCATACCAACGATTCAGGCCGGTGCGCGAGTACAGATAACTTGTGAGATCACCGAGCTGACAGCAATATCGCAACGTCGCCAATGGTCGCAGGGGATTCACGCGCGGTGTGCGACACTCGATGTACGAAATATCGGGTCGGTCAGGTCGTGGCGCGCGACGCTCGGACGGTGGCAGGAAAAAATGTTGACGTATGTGCGGCAGAACTATAATGAACCGCAGGCGTCGCTTTTGAACGGAATACTCATTGGTAATACTGACGGCATGCCGCAACGTTTAAACCAAGCTTTTCAAGCCACCGGGACAACCCACATCGTCGCCCTATCTGGTTTTAATGTGACGATTATTATGGCCTTGGTGGTGAGTTGGCTCATCAAGATTGTTGGTCGACGGTGGGCGTGGATTCCCGCGCTAGGGCTGTTGATTGCCTTCGTGGTTATGAGCGGCGCCTCGGCCTCGGTGGTGCGCGCGGCGGTGATGGCGGTTATTGTTCAGGCCGGATTATTTATCGGCCGCCCGGTCAATGTCGGGCGGTTGTTGAGTTACACCTTGTTACTGATGGCCTGGGCCAACCCACTCGTGGTGTTTCATGATCTAGGCTGTCAATTGTCTTTCCTGGCCACGGTCGGATTAGTGGCTTTGTCGAAGCCGGTGGGACGGGCACTGCCGTGGGTGACGGCCAAGTTCGGACTGCGAGAAAGTTTAGCCACCACATTATCGGCGATCGTCATGACCGAGCCGCTGTTGCTCTGGCGGTTCGGGCGGTTGTCGCTGGTGGCGCCGGCGGTGAATATTCTGGTCTTACCGTTGATTCCGCTGGCGATGGCCGTTGGGGCGGTTAGTTTGCTAGGGCTGTGGATGCCTTGGCTGGCGTCCATATTGGCGCCGGCGAATGACGCCTTGTTACGATTAATTGTGTGGTTGATTACAACCGGCGCATCGTTGCCGCAGGCGATGATACATTTAACGCCGGTCGTAACAATCATCAGCGGCCTAGTCTTTGCCGCACTGGCAATAAAATTGATTACCCATGATAAAAAAGAAACTTCTACTGCTTAGCGCGACCGCTGTTCTATGGACGGCAGTTTGGGTATACCCTCGGGGCGTATATCCCGCTTGTGCCTTCACGGCGCTTGACGTCGGCCAAGGTGACGCGATTTTAATTCAGACCAGCGACCATCAAGATATTCTCATCGATGGCGGGCCGGATGATAAAGTGGTCGATCAGTTAAGCCAGGTTTTGCCCGCCGGGGATCGTGATCTCGAATTGGTGGTGCTCACTCATCCGCATGCCGATCATGTGAACGGATTAGTGGCCGTAACCGAGCGGTTTACGGTTGATCGCGTTTTGGAAACGGGACTGCCATATGAACAACCAGCCTACAAAATTTGGCAGGCCAGGTTGCATACTAAAAATATTCCAATTAACATCGCGCGGGCCGGGCAACGTTACGCGGTTGGTCTGGCCACATTTGATGTGTTGTGGCCAGCGCTTGACTTAACCAAAAAGAATATCGTCGGCGATAACGCGGCCGAAGGTGGGGGCATTAACGATAGTTCGATTGTTTTGAAATTATATTGCGGCGGCAGTGCGGCCATGCTGATGGGGGACGCGTCAATGGATATTGAGGATCGTATTTTAGACGGTGGCGCCGACGTGCGGGCTGGTTTGCTTAAAGTCGGCCACCACGGGTCGCGTTTTTCCTCCGGCGTTAGGTGGCTGAGAGCGGTTCAAGCCACCTGGGCGGTGATTTCGGTCGGCGCGGGAAATACCTACCATCACCCGCATCCGACGGCGTTGTTACGGTTAAAACAGGCCGGTTTAAGTGTCTTACGAACTGATCAAGCAGGAAGTACACGGTTAACCACTGACGGTCGAGGCGGGTGGAAAACCCGCTAGTGACGGGCACTGATTACAGCTGAACTATTGATTTCCCGCATCCTGAATAAAATAAGGACAGTTAAATAAAAAACCGTGTTCGTTGTCCGGGGGATAAGTGGGCTTGACAAAATGGTCTGTTTGTAGTATCCTCCTCGGTCAAAGCTACGGAGGGCTCGCTGACAAATTAATATATAACAAGCACGCGCAAATGGCGCGGGCTTTGGGTTTAAATTGACCAAAAACAGAGGGAGTAACAATCATGGCTACAGAAAAAGTCGGTGGGTTGCTTGAAGGAATTGAGAGCCCAGTTGCATTTGTAATCCGCGAACTGATGCAGCGTGAACTGCCGAAGTACATGCGGTCGCTCGAAAACCGATCACCTGATCTGTACTACACTGGAGCGTGGGCGTTCAACGACGAGAGTCCGGAAGCCAAGCAGTTGAAGAGCAAATTGCTGGCTGGTCTGGTTTTCGCCGGCTGGATTGGCGAACGGTTGACCGACAAGTTCGGCAGTCAGAGTCCGCGGGCCAAGATCGTTGAGATGGTGTTCGGCGATTTCCCAAGTGAAGTCAAGAACTTCTACGAACGAGAAAAGCCCGTCCTACCGGCCGGTTTCAAACCGCCCACTCCCGACAAGTTCGACGAGCTGGTCGACAATCTGAAGTCGGACCTGAAGGAGTATTTCTCGGGGTGGTTGGAGAGAATCAAGAACGGTCAGTTCATTCGAGACTTCCTCGAGTTCAATGTCGGGTTGCAGGTGGCGAAGTCGTCGACTCGGCTTGGACCGGAGGCAATGATGGTTTTGACGAGGGTGTGGTTGAATTTACCACGCCATGAGCAGGATGATCTTCATCCGGCGCTCAAAGCCATCAACGAGACTGGCGAACTTTCGCACTGGGTGAGTCTTCCAACGGACGAGGACCGGGTTCGATTTTTGCGGGCGATCCGCGACATGTCGAAATGGCGTTTCCCGCTGAGTCGTCGCCAGCGACGGGAAATCAGGGTCATCTGGCGGAACCTGGTGGATATACGCCTCAAGCCACAGTTGGCTGAGGGCGCGGCGTACTTTAAGGCAAAGAACCTCAAACTCGATCCGAACTACAAGGACGAATCGGCGTGGAAAGAAGAGTTCTTCAGCGCCGCGAACCTGAGAAAGGATCCGGCCTTGTACAATCTTCTCCCCGCTACCGACCCCCGTCGGGTTGAGTATGAGAAGAAGCAAGCCACCAAGCGTCGTTGGAGGAACATTCTGATCGGCGCCGTTGTGGTTGTGTTGCTGGCGAACATGACTGGATTGACCCAGATCATCTGGGCCGGAATCACTCGAAACCTCGAGTTGATCTTTTGGCCGCGGTTGTAATCCTTACAGCTGTCGGCTTCAAGATCCGTCGTCAAAACAGGAGAGCCTCCGATGGCTGACAAGAACAAGTTTGAGGACACGACGACCAGAACAGCCACGGGGTTCTGGAGCATCGTAGATGAGATCAAGGACGATTTAGTCACCTGGGTCAGGAGAATCGCACCCTTCGGGATGGGTGCCATCGGAGTAATCCCGCTGGTGTTTACCGCCGAAGGCCGGGCTCTGATCGACGAGATGTGTCACTACATCAAGCTGAAGTTCGGCGAGCAGGCATATGCCCACGCCTACAAGTGGACTATGCGTGGGTACAATTTGATCAAGAGCTCGGTCGTTTATGGGTTGGGCTTGATCTTGGGGCTCGGGTTGTTCGCGCTACTGCGTATTCCCGACCTGACCAAAGTCGGTCTACGCCTGCCCCAGATGTTCTGGAACTTGTTCGCCCTGTCACTGGTGGTGATACTGGGTTTCGCTCGACTGGCACCAATCGTCGCCGCGATCGGCATGGCGACAGGCGCGCTCTCGTCCGTGGAAAAGAAAAAGTCGTTGAATCTATTGAAGTCGCCAGTGGCGTTCCTGCTCTCCGGCGGGAAAACCGGCATCGACTGGCTGGACGGCTGGTGGCACCAAATGGCCCGTATTGCGCTGTTCTACTCGATCGGCGCCGTGTGGCTGACATTGTCGCCGTTCCACAACATCCCGTACATGAAGTACCTGGCCGGGTTGTTGATCCCAGTCCTGTTCTGGGTCCACCAGGCATACAAGCCTGGGCCGGAACGTCGTCAGTTCTGGTACTTTGTCAACTGGTCGGTGGCGATCATGGTCGGGACGATCACCTACCTGCTGATATACCCGGAGTTCTTGCAGAAGGTGATGCCCATCGATCCGGCCGCAATGGCCAGCCGCGAGACATGGATCTACCGGATAGTGGCCGGGCTTATTTTGCTCGGTCTTATTCGGTGGGCGATTGTCCTGGCCAACAAAGCGGTTTCCAAACAGACCGGGACAGTAGGAGCTACGGATAGCAGTGGCTACCTGTTCCCCAGTCAACGCGAATCCAACCGTTCACGCTCATTGCCCTCATTCGTCAAGGTGGCGCTGGTGTTGGTGTCGGTTGTCCTGGCGGTGCTCGTCATGAAGTATGTGAACGATCCCGGCACCAGTCTCATGATTCCTTACCATTGGATCATGGGCCACAAGTAGTCATTAGTCGTTCTTTTCCCTCACCCGTCCAGCCCCACTTTTCTCACGAGAAGATGGAGCTGGGCGGTGTTTTTTTTATTCCACGCTAATAAAAAACACCATTAAAAATCATCGGACTTTCTATCAACATTTAATTGACATGTCCAGGGGGATTCGCCCTTTCAGGGCCGGGGTGCTTCCATTGGGCGCACCCTTCGAATCCCCGAGTTAACGAACGGTTTTCTTTAGCAGAGCTTTTTTATGTTTTTTCACTGTGTTTAATTTGGCGGGACATCGTAGAACGTGTTAGAACCGTCTTTCAGGAGTTAAACCAGTATTGTTTATATACCGGACGTCTATAACAATGCATTGGGGCCAGTTTAATCAACTGATTAAGCCAGAGGATTCGGGGTGTCAATTTTTTCTTCTTTTTGGGCTTTCAGATTTTTTAGGATTTCAATTACCTCCAGTGCCTCGGCTTCAGTTGTAGAATACATTCCCAGTTGTCGGGCCTCTCGCTCAATATCTTGCCGTCGTTGACCTTCGGCAGTCAGGCGATTTTGAAACTCTTGCGCCGCTTCATATATTTCCTTGTTTCCGCCAGTTTCGCCTCATCTTCTAAGCTCAAATGACGTTTCGTTATCTCAAATCTTCCCTCACGATACAGTGCCCATGTTGTGATATGAAATGTATCAGGTCTATTATTGTCTTCTTTTGAGGCCGTGACTTTTGCTTTTACTCCTTGCGCATACTCTGATTTTCTTGGATTGACCGTGTAAGCCACATGAACATCCGTAGCGTCATCCAATCGGAAACGATAACCGCGTTCAGATGTCCCAAATGCATCATCATGATATAATTCCGAGTGCTCGGTTAGTTCGTCAACAAGCAGTAAAAATTCGTCCTTCGTTTCTTCGGAAACCGGCTGATGCTCTGGATTATTTTCTGGTTTTCGACAGACATGGTATAGAAATATACTGGCGGGCCCAGGGGGATTCGAACCCCCGATCTTCTCCGTGACCCCTTACACCCTCGACTAGCTCGGGGTTACGGGGCAGGCAGTGAGACTCGTTTCGTTTCGCTCCTGGCGGGCCCAGGGGGATTCGAACCCCCGATCTTCTCCGTGACAGGGAGACGTGTTAACCGCTACACTATGAGCCCCCAGGAGCGAAACGAAATAGTCATTTTACGTGCCTGTCCCGTAAACACGCGAAGCGGGTTGTACGGGATTAACCGCTACACTATGAGCCCGAAGGTAAAACAAACTTATGTCGGCGGGAGTGTATCATCGAAAAAACTCTTTGTCTATAGCAATAATAAATCGACTGATAGTCGCGTTAGAAAATACCAGACGCTATCTGCTTACTAAGACGCGATACGGTTATTGTTGTATACTGTATTTATGAAACAGTTAAAGTTTGTAACAGTATACAAAATAATCCGATCGCCACTGGCGCTGACCCTGCTGATTATCGGTGGCGCGGCACTGTTTTTATTCGGCCCGGTCTTCCGCGGCGATGTGCCTTTACCAACCCGGTCCATACCGGGAATATTTTGGGGCGCGCCGAATCAACCGGCCCAGTCGAGCATATTTCGCGACCGGATTGTCCAAGCTTATCCATACCATTTATTCGCCGCTAAAACCATTCAGGCTGGTCATTTGCCCCGGTGGAATAATTTGATATTCAACGGCACCACCTTCTTGGCTAATGGTCAGGCCGGAATTTTGTCACTGTTTAAATTACCGTTCTGGTGGTTGCCACCCACCTTAAGTTATATCATCGTAACCTTACTACAGTCTGTAGTAGCCGGTGTCGGCCTGTTTTTGTTGGGCCGGAAACTCGGTTGGAAACCGGCGGCCGGGGTGATTGCCGGCTTAGCTTTGACGCTCAGCGCGCCGTTCGTGATGCGGTTGACCGTGACGACCATGAGCGCGGTGATCGCTTGTTTGCCATTTACCTGGTGGAGCATTTTGAAATTGCACGAACAATTGACCTGGCTACGGATGGCCACGGTCGCGGCCTTGATCGCGGTTATGATTTTTGCCGGCCACGTGCAATTGGCGGCGTTCTCGTTAGGATTTGCGGCGCTGTGGTCGTTGATTTGGTGGCGGCGGGAGCAATGGGTGCGGCGGTTGATTATGTTCGCGCTGGCCTTCAGTCTCGGGCTCGGTTTAACCGCCGGGCAATTCATGCCGGTCAAGGAAGCGCTTGACCAGGCTTATCGCCAGCCCACTCACCGCGCCTGGAGCGCCGTGCTCAACCCGAAACGACTGTTCGCGGTTAATATTAAACAAGCGGCGTCGCTAGCGACCACGGTCGATCAGAACGCGCTTGGTGATGAAGCACATTATCGCGGTCCCGGGAATTACCTAGAGGGGAATTTGTGCATCGGACCGCTGGCTTTATTATTTATCGTCGCCTCCTGTTTGGCCTGGCGGAAACGGTGGTGGCGATGGTTGACGGCAACCGCGATCATGATTGGCGGACTATACGTTTTTCCTGGTTGGTGGGATGTGGTTGGTAAAATTGCGCCCTGGATCACCGTCACGCCGGTCTGGCGGACGTCGTTCATGTTTGTATTCGCGCTGTCGATCATGGCGGGCATCGGCGCTAACGAACTTTTCCAGCGTCGCCTCAGCCGCTGGGCCTGGCCGCTGGTCGGGGTGATGGCGGTGACCATGCTCTGGCAATGGTGGGGGATTCTGCCGTTCGCGCCGCGGGCCACATTGTTTCCGCAAAACGCCTTGCTGGATCGGGCCGTAGCTGAAACGCGCGACGGGACGACCCTCTGGACGCCGAACGGCACGCTTGACCAGTTCATGCCCTATGACATTCCGGTGGCCATGGGTTACGATTCAGTTTATCCGCGGCAGTATTTGGAACTCTGGTCGGCCAACGCTCAGCTGCGTCAGCGCAACCAGCTTCACGTTAAAGATCCGTCGCCGCAACTGCTGTCTGTGGCCGGCGCTAACTTAATGTTAACCTCTGATCCCGTGCCGGCTGGGTGGACGACGATCATGACGAGCGGCTATTGGATGTTAGCGAAAAAGGATAATGTCATTCCGCCGATTCACACGGTGAAGAAAGTCATGCCCGAACTTGATCCCGCCGAACTTTCAAAGATAGATATTTCCACGAGCGCGTTGGTCAACGGGTTCATCCCGTCGATTGATCCCGATGCAAAAAGTGACATTAAATTTATTACGTATAACAAATCAACCTTAACGCCGCTAGTGGGAATTACCACCGATAAACAGACTTTATTAGTCACGAACCTGCAATATTATCCCGGTTGGCAAGCCTGGAGCGCCCAGGCCGGAGTGACGCCAAAGAAATTATCAATGACGATCGCCAATAATACGTTTATCGGTGTAGTTATACCGCCCGGATATCATGAAATCGAATTTCGTTATGTGCCGAGAAGCTACGTGATAGGTTTGTGGCTCAGCATACTTTCGTTGGTGTTGTTGGTTGTGGGGGGTTGGATAGTTCCGAAAGTTAGAAGGTAAACCACAAAGGTAGAGCCCCAGTCTTTCCAGACTGGGGCTAGCGGATGCTCTATGAACGCTTGAATCTTTCGCTTCGCTCTCTATGTTTGTTCATGAAACAATACTACCGCCGCCGCGGGGGTGTTCCTTTTCTACTTGATTATAAAAGGAACCGAAAAGAATCAAGTGCCCGCCAAACTCGCCCAGCATGACAGTCTGACCAGTTTGGTGTGGCTCGGCCAGTGTCGGGCACAATTGATTATAAATACAAAATCTCCCCACCACACCTCCTCATCAAAGCAGGGAACTATTTGTTGACCTGAGCCACAATCGACGCGAACAACTTCGGGTGTTCGGCCGCGATTTGGGACAGGACTTTGCGGTCGAGTTCAACCTGGGCGATTTTTAGTTTGTGCATGAAGACGCTGTAGCTCAAACCGTGTTCGCGGGCGGCGGCGTTAATGCGCACCTGCCAGAGCGCGCGGTAATCGCGCTTTTTCAAACGGCGGTGCTTGTAGGCATGACGGCCGGCGCGGGTGATGGCCGTTTTGGCTTTGCGGATTTGATTCTTGCGGCCCCACTTGTACCCCTTGGCGGCCTTTAGAATATACCGGCGGTGTTTGACGTGGGCGACGCCTCTTTTAACGCGCATGATCGGGAAAGTTAACTATTAGGTAAAAGACGCTGAATGGCCGGGGCGTCGACGGGGCTGACGCTAACATCGCGGCGTTTGCCCATCGTCATGGCGCCGCGATCACGGGAGTTAAAATGGTCCTGACCGGCATGGCGTTTCAGAAACCGCTTCGGACCGGTTTTCTTAAAACGCTTAGCGGT
>JBGPHQ010000029.1:0-9072 GCA_041484505.1 Patescibacteria group bacterium | reverse complement strand
AGCGCCGTGTAGACGACTTCGCCCGGGCCGTCATAGACCCGTTTCCCATTGACGTCAACCAGTTCGATGAATTCCAAATCTGGATAGAGATGATAGCCGGTATGCTCGGCGCACTGTAGCCAGGCGGTTTTCGCCTCTGTCGAGGCGTAAGTGGCGAAAATCTGGACCTCGTGAGCGCCAACTTGCGCCAACATTTCCTTTACTTTGGCGCGGAAGGCCGGACTGACTCGTTCGGCGCCAAAAACGATGTATTTCAAATGAGAAAAATCACGTTTCTGTTTGATCGCTTCGCGCAACAGGTGATAGCAATATCCGGGAATAAAGGCGGCCAGTGTGACTTTCAAGCGTTCGAGTGAATCCATGATCTTTTGCGTGCCCATGACTTTGCCGCCGCCGGTGGCCAAGCTGGTCATGCCCGATTCGACCATCGCATAGTAGGCCAGCCAAAATCCCAAGTGGGGCGAGTAGGGAAAGCCGTTCAGGGCGACATTGTCGCTAGAAAATCCGCCGACGTTGAACAATCGCCGGCCAGTTTCTTTCAGGAGTTTTAAATCGTAACGCGAGTAGGTAAACGGCGTGGGTAAGGCGGTGCGGCCGGTAGTGAAGTGGATGTGGGCTGGCTTATATTCTTTTTCCAGCATCGGTTTTGGGTCTTGCCGACGGAGCTTCATGCCGACCAGTGACAAAAGCTCTTTTTTGGTGGCGTATTTTTTCAATAAATGTTCGTCTGGTTGTAAAATAAACTGTCGGGGCTTGGCCCGATCTTCTTCGGTCGGCGCGATATCGGCCTTCGATATTAGGGGCAATTTTTGCAAATCATCGGTCGTTTTAAAATCCGACCACGATAACTTTAATTCCGCCAGGCGCTGACGGAAAAAAGGCGAGTAGGGCAGTTTATGCCGAAAAAACCAGCGTAATTTTTTATTCTGCATTTCCCGCTGTTCCTCGCGTGAGAGATGGGAAACTTTTGGCCAGGAGTCGTACATAGAATAGAATGATTTATTTCCTAGCGGCTAACGCGAATTGATCAAAATAACCTTGAAATGAAGTTGGGTTAGTTTTAAAACTGTTGCCGCCGAAGAATAAATCACAAAAAACTTCCCGCGCGCGAGTCAGTTCGCTTTGACCGGTCCACCATCGTTGATCGGCGATGGTCAAATCCAAAAGTTCAATCGCTCGTTCAAAGGCGCGATGAAATAAAACATCTGCGTGGCGATCATGCCATTGGATCGCGCGATGCACCTCACTCCCGATATTTCCCATTTGCTCAGCCAGCGACATTTTTTGCCATCGGCCGCTGGCTAAAGATGGGTGAGCAATCACGGGCATGCTATTCAACTAGCTTATTAACAATGGCCATAATCCGCGTTTGGATGTTTTTATCTTCAACCGCACGCGATCGATTTCCTTGCGACGGGCGAATATTGATCATGGAATCAAATTCAACCCGTTGATCGTGCGGAAGTTGCGGATAGATATTAATTCCCCATAAATTTTTTTGCTGGGAGCCGCGTTCCAACATTACTTGCTCTTCATCAGCATGCAATTCGCCGCCCAAAGCCATCACGCCCTGTTCAATATCAACCACGCCTTTCACCATGTCACCAAAACGCTCTTTGGCCAAAGCCAGGAGATCATGATTGGAGATTTTCTGATCGATGACTTTTATTCCCATAAGCTAATATTTAACCACCGAGTTACGAAAACCTTTTATTTGCCAGCGGCGCAATCGCGCGCATCAAGCGCCCCGTTTCGTTTTTCAGCCATTCGGCGGTGATGCCCCCGGGGGGCACATTAAAGGTTAGGGGGGCGCCGAATTTTAATTGCACTTGGCGACGGGATGAAAATAGAAACCGTAGTGATTGTCCCATATTTCGGCCGACCTCACAAGCAATACCGGCGGGAATAACCGGCACGCCGGCGGTGGCCGCCATGCGCACCGTGCCGGTTTTACCAATCAGGAGCTGACTGCTTACATTACGTTCACCTTCCGGAAAATTACAAATAACTTGGCCGTGCTGTAATTGTGGCACCGACGAATCGACGATCAGGCCGCGAGCGGCCGGAATTTGCACCGCCACCGTCGTCCACCAATAGTTATTCGATTGGGTAAGGAAATGCACTGGCACACCGCGATGTCGGCCGACCGCGGCGGCGATGTAAAAACCGTCCAACCAGTCAACATGGTTACAGGCAATAATATATCCGCCGCTCGACGGTAAGTAATCCAATCCTTCGACCGCCGGTAACTTAGCGTTAAAGACCGGATAAACGATCGAGGACAGCGTCGCGTACACTAAACGGGCGGGGCGCATGGTTAGTATGGGTATTTCAGTCCAGTCAGGTCGGATAATTTTAGCATTAACTGCCTAGTTAGTCGCTCCAGATCATTTTTGGTGGTAGTGGCAAGCGACCGCGGCACATCGGAAAAAGTTATGGGCGGGCCGAAGGTGACGCGAATAAAATTCCATGGTAATAAGCCCTTGAAGATTGAGGTGATGATGCTCAGACCCGGCGGCGCCTTGATCGCGGCGGGAACAACCGGCGCGCCGGTGGCAATCATCAGCCGCACCGCGCCGGTTTTACCCTTCAACATGTCCGTTTGCCAGCGCGGATTGATGGCCGGTTTGTTACGCGTCCCTTCTGGAAATATCCCAATTACGCCGCCGTGCTGGAGGTAATTAATCGCCGGTTGAAGAACTTTACCGCGGTCGGTGTTGTCCAGCGGTAACATGCCGAGCGCCTCCAATCCCCCCAGCCCGACCAGTCGCCGGAACGAGTCGGCCACTGACTGCTTGGTTGGGTACATAGTTTGGAGACCGGTCACGTGGAAGACGGCCATCGACAGCGCCGGGGCGTCAAAGTAACTACGGTGATTGCCAGCCACAATAAACGGGCCGGCGACCGGCAAGTGCTCGGCGCCGTTGATCCTAATCCGCCATTGCACCACCGGCCGAAAAAGACGCCAGAGTATAAACCGCCACCCGCTGGCTCGACCTCCGGCCGGTCCTTCGCCCGACATCGGTTTACCTGACAACTCGCTGATTTGCCGCAGAATTTCGTCCGTGGTGACATGGAGTAATTCTGATTCGTCCGCCTGCACTTCCGTCCGCGGATAATCCAGCGGCCGGCCAAGTTCGACATAGCAGGGCCGAAGTAGCGCAAAAAACCAGATCGCCGCTCGCCAGGCGGCGACGCCGCGCGTGCCTCGAATACCGACCGGCACCACCGGCAATCCGGTCCGAAGAGCTAACCGGGCCACACCGGTCTTGCCAACCCGCAGTTCCGGATTTCGGTTGCTGTTGCCTTCCGGAAAAATGACCAGCGGGAAACCTTCATTTAAGGCAGCCACCGCCACCTCCAGCACCTGACTACGATGGCGTGGATCAATGGTTAATCCGCCGAAAGCCCCGTATCTTTTTGACTGCGACACAAACTTCAACGGTTGGCGTAGACGCCGATAAACCGCCGCGGCCAGGATGGCCGAGTCGAGCCAACTTTGATGGTTGGCAGCTAAGATGAACCCGCCAGTGGTTGGCAGATGTTCAATCCCTCTGACCGTCCAAATCCGCGAACGAATAAGCGGCAGGAGCCACCACCGAAGCGATGGGTACGGGTTAGGCATAGGCATACCGCTATAGTATACCTTGAATTACTTGACCCAGCACCACTTTGGCAAAAATCATGTTTTTCCCCAAACTACCTTTTTGCACACAAACGCTAGTTTCGAAATACTTAAAATCGTTCCAAAGTGGTGCTGGGTTGACAAAATCCAGTTATTTTGCTATTCTCGACCGTTAACTTAACACTTACCAAACCACACGATATCGCCGTTTAATTTGCCCTTTCACATCTGCTAACGAAAAGCGAGGCAGCCATGACCATGCAAGAGTGTTTCTCCATCTGGAACCGGTTGGTGATCGGCTTCCTGTGTCCGGATGAACTGGAAGACGATGACGACGTTGGCTACCCCGTCGATTTTCGGTCGGAGCCGCCTACATTCAGTTAGGATGGTCCTGGTCCAGGGAGGACTGTATGCCAGACCTGATCGATCTAACCGACATCGTTATTCTGATCGTGGCGCTCATTGTATTGATCTGGACCGAGCGTCCACCCGCTCCCAAAGCCAAGCATGTGAAACAACCCGCTCGAATCCGTTGATCCGATCGCCGCTTCCCAAAAGGCCAGCCTCCCCCCAGCTGGTCTTATTTTTTGTTGGCTAATTTTGACAAAGGGTGGTTTTTGTGTTATACTTATGTCAGATGAATAATTTTATTAGGAAACTTACAACTATCGGCGTCAGCGAGTTTATTTTAATTTTCTTGCTGGTCTTGGCGCTCGGCGGGGTGTTCGCGCTGTCATCTTCAAATGTCAATCTCCAACTATCGATTCTTCCCCCGCCGCCGCCCATCATCACCTCCATTTTCGGCGACCCCCAGACACGCGCGGTGCTGATTATCGGCAGTTCGTCCCTGCCTAAATCGCCGATTCGCGTTTATGCATTCAGCCAGCCAATTATGGTGGAAACGACGGCTGATGAAACCGGGGCCTGGTTAGTCGCATTTACGGCCGCCGATTTGCCATCCGGCCCGCACGAATTCACGGCCACGACCGTCCTCAACGAAAGTCAGAGCACCGATCCCTCCCCCCGGGTAGCAGTTAAAGTAAACGATGATTACACGATTGAACCGATCGCCGGTAGCGCCGTCCCAACAGTCAAGATCGGGAACGCCGACCCAGCCACCAGCGAATTACTCCGCACCATCATCCGCAACCAGGCCGCGGCTAAGCAACCATTACCGAGCCAACTGCCAACCAAGAATGTCCTTAACAACTGGGCCCGGATAATTGAATACGGCTTGCTGGTAGTGGTTATTCTCGAAACATCTTTCCTGCTATTCGAACGGGTCCGGCGGAAAACAAAAAATGGGCATAGTTTCTTCCATCTCGGCCGAGGGTTCTATCGAATCCCGCCCTCCGCCCCGGTTAGTACTTCACATCCGCCCGCTCAATAATGTCGGGCGGAATGGTGATGTTGAGCGTCACGGCAGTTTTGAGGTTAAGCGCGAGTGTGCTGGCTAGCGGGAACTGACTACTAATCTGCGACGGTAACGCGCCGTGAAAAATCTGGTCGGCTTGAGCCGCGAGTTGTCGACCGACGGTGTTGACATCCGCTAACAAGGCAACTAACGCCCCGGCCGCGGCGTTTTTTTCGCTGTTACCAATCAGGATCATTTTTCTTGCTAACGCTTGCTGGGCGACGTCAGCTAATCGCGGGGCCGTCAATGCGCTGGGCGCTAAGTAGACGATTGAAATACCGGCGGTCGCCAGCACATCCAGGGTATGCGGAATATCATCGGCGCTGGTGATTGATTCGGTCCGAATGGTAAAAGCTGTGTCAGCCGCATTTTTCTTAAGAGCCTTAATAAAACCTTGGTTAGTGCCGTCCGTTGCGACCGACATGACGCCGATGGTATGCACCGTTGGCGCGATGTGTTTTAGCAGTTCAAGTTGTTGCCCGATCAGGGCCCCGTCGCCGACGCCCACCAAGTTATTTTCCGATCGGGCGTAGCTCTTGATCAATCCCTCCTCGACCGGATCAAAGTTGGCGTAAAAAACCGTCGGGATGTTGATTTTGAGGGTGCCCTTTTTTACCGCTAACGACGCGGCATCACCGATCGCGAGGATGAGGTCTTTTTTTTGGTTGACAAATTTTTGGGTCACGGCCACCAGCGCTGTTTCGTCTCCGGCATTGACTTGTTCATCATAGACGATGCGTTCACCTTCCGAATAGCCACGCTCAGACAGCCCGCGTTTAAAACTTGTGACCATCGGCTCGAGCGTGGTCAGGCGTTCAAGAATGCCGACCTGGAAAACATGTTTTGACTCGGCGGCCGGCGTAGTTTTTTTTCGCAGAAATGTGGCGGCCGTAGTGGCTAGCCCGACCGCAATTATTGTCACCACGGCCGCGCCGATAGTCCACTGCGCGTTTTTCTTGAATCGCGAATATGAATCGACGTACACGCCCTCCCGACGACGGGCGTATCGCGAAAAACCGTTCTGCGCCCGCGGGGTGAGATAGATCGGGATGCTGAACAGGTAGATAATCAGGGTGAGCGACAGTCTAGCTAGATCCGACCTGAATGTTTGCGGCCGGGTTTCCCGCAACCGATCGCGGGCATCTAGCAAGGACCAGCGGATTTGCTGATATGAGCGACTTGAATCGGTCGCGCCTAGTTGGGGAGATTCCGGTTTCATTTAAGCCGCCGTCAAAGTCAGGCTAATGGTATAGGTGCCGGCGGATTGCTTGGCCGGAATATCCTGAGTCAAGCCAACGCCAGTGAAATCCCAGTAACAGCCCGTTTGCGTTGAGCCGGAAGCGGTGGCCAGCGACACGCTGTCGGTCGTGCCTTGAACGAATGATGTAGACGAGCCGAACGAAATGCCGGTCGAAGCGCAACCGCCCTGCGGCGTAATGGTGGCCACAGACGGGTTGACTGTCAACCGGCCGTTAGCGGCCGAACCGTTGAAGTCATAGGTGATCGAACCGGTCGTCCAGAGCGTCGTCGGGCCGGACGTGGCGGCGACGGACATGGTCCAGGCCGCTGTCCCAGTGGTGTTACTTAACCTGATCTTCTGGGCCGTCGCGCCGAGCGTGCCGGTGCTCGTTTGGGTGCTAAAGGAGAATGTAGCCGCGCCGAACGAGACTGACGGACTGGCGACCGTCGTGCCTCCACTATCCACGATATCGACCGAGAGGGTGCCAGACCCCCCGACGGCGGTCCCGCAAATCTTTGTTGTATAAGCCGTGCCGTCGCCGACATGGGCATTGGTCGTAGCCGTCATCGAGCCCAGCGTCGTATCAAAACCAGTGCAGTTAGAAGCTTGGTAGCCAACTGACACACTCCCGCCGCTAGGCACGGAAATACAGGCGCTGTTAGCGTACAGGCTTTGGGAATTTTGCTCCGCATGGGCATTCGTCACGCCGGACAGTTTCAACGCGGTAGCAAACGTGCCGGAACAGAGATTGTCCAGGCCGGTGACGCCGGTACAACAGACGACATTACTATCATACGCGGCCGTCGATTGGCTTGCCAGCTCGGCGTGAGCGTTTGACGCGCCGGACATCCGGTAAATCACCTTGCCGCTACATCCGGCGGCGGTCGTGACGGAGCAGGACAACGTACCGGCCAGCGCTTCACTTCCATAAACGAAAATTGACGTCAGCAAAAAGCCAACGAGCGTGCCCGTTGATGCTTTGCTTATGACCATAAATACGCGGTGGCTATGACGACGTACGGACAAATACCGCCCAAATCGGCACGGCAGTTATGACTGCTCCGCCAGCCGTGAAAGGATTTGGCAGGGCGCCATACGTAAGTGCCACGCTCCAGCCTAGTGATGGAGTTGTTGGCAGGGTCGATCCAGTGCCAAGCACCGGCGGGATGCTCCCGACCGCCAGCGCCCGCATGGTCGGCGCGGTCGTAGCGTTATCATGAACGTAGGCCAACCAGTAAATACCTGGCTGTAGAGTTACCGGCAGACCAGTGGTGAAAGTTTTAACACCCGTCGTGCCCGTTGTAGTTATGGCCCCGGCATCAACGACCAGCACCCCCGGGTAATTATTACCGTTATCAGCATAAATACCAACTCTGGCCGCCGTGGTTCCGCCCGCCCCGGCCGTCGTCACGTTAATCGCCATTTGGTCAACGGTTGTTGTTTTACTGACAATAAATGGAATCGCGCGCAACACATTGACTGTCCCGGCGCCGGTCGTCAACGCAGTGTTGTTTATCGCCGAGGTATACCAGGCATTTAAAGTTGTGCCTTTCGATCGGTAGGCGTCTATAGCGTAGGCTGTTCTTTCAAGTATCCGCCAATTTGCGCCGTCGCTCTCGAGGGTCACTCCTCCCCCTCTTTGCGCCAGCGTAATGGTAAGCGATCCGTCAATCGTCTCCGAAGCGTTGCCATCAATCGTTACCAGGTTCGCCAGCGCGCTGTCAATTTTTTTGATAAAGAAACGAGGATAGGGCGTAGTAGCGACTGCCGTGGGAAGTGTTAAGGTAAAGGCGGCCGTAGTCGCGTCAGCCAACACGACACTCTCGGCCGTGGTCAACGTGGCGGCACCGGTTTTGGTCACCAACGGCCAGTCCGTTTCCGTCAGTGAATGCCCGGGGTTCGGCGTAGTTGCAAAGGCCACGCGGATGACGGTAAAAATTATCGCTCCAAGCAACATCGCCCCGAGCACGATGTTGAACGGACTTAGCTGTTTGATTTTTTTCATAATCCCTGATATAAATTATACAATATCATGTATTGCGTTTCGCTATGATGATTTATTTTTTATCGGTGGTTTTGGCTTTGAATTCGACGTTTTAGCCGTGACGGGTGGTAAGAGTAGCTCCGACCCAGTCTTTAGGCGATATGGCGCCGCCAGCTTGTTCACCTTAGCCACGGTTCGCCAGTCAGCCTGCCGCGATTCGGCCAACTCAACCAAGTCGTCACCTTTTCTTATTGTATACGATTGCCAGCCCTGGCCGCTGTACCGCCGCCGCTGGTGCCAGTAGTACCACAGCCATCCGGCCAACACTATGACAATCACGCCGAAAGCGATGCCTACTTCAAGCCACGGCACGATCCAGATCACGACCGCCGGCGTGGACAAAGTGCGGGTGCTCTGGCCATCGTTGTACGTCACGGTTGCTTGAAATCGATAACGGCCGATGGTCGGTCGCGGCCAAGCGGTGTTGATGATCAGCTCCTCGCCGCGCAGGGCTTGCGACGTCCGCTTGATCGTCTGATCGCGGCCGTGCCAGAACAGGCCGGTGATATTCAAATTGTTCGTCGTGTCGATGCTGACGTTCCCTTCGTTCCGCACGCCGAGCACCACCGTCAGCTCCGGCAACCGTTCGTTTTTTTGCACCACAAACTTGGTCAGACGTAAACTGCGGATAATTTCCCCTGGCACGGTTTCGTAGATGCGCACGCCAACTCGGGTGGTCAGAATGACGGCGCTCCCGCTCTGTTCTTGACGCTCAACGGCCTTCTTCTGGATGGCGATGCCGCCGCTGT
>JBGPHQ010000028.1:0-9623 GCA_041484505.1 Patescibacteria group bacterium | reverse complement strand
CCGTGCGCGGTCATACCGTTCGGGCTCATGGATAAAATGGACAGCAGGGCCGTGCTACAGGTGGCGCAGTCGATGTAGGCCAGGATCTGCTGTTCGCGTTCGCCGATGATCCGCAGTTTCTGCAGATCATACAGATGGCCGCAGATCGGGCACTTGGCGTTCAGCTTCAGCAGGTGGTTCGGATTGAATTGTGGTTGGAGTGGAAAGGCCATAGTTGGTAATTATTCCGCGACCACGACTTGCGCCGGTTCGAGCACGCGGTCGCCGGCCATGAAGCCGGACTTCACTTCTTCGATAATGGTGTCCGGTTTCAAGCCCTCTTGCTTGAGCTTGGAAATGGCGTGGTGTTTGGCGTGGTCAAACGGTTGACCCACCGTCGCGATCGGGGTGATGTTCATGGCTTTTAGCGCCTCTTCGAATTGACGAATGATGTGGGTCACCCCTTTAACCCATTCAATCTCTAACTGGTCGCTGGGAATGTGCTTAATCGCGCGTCTGAGATTATCATAGATCGGGAGGAATTCGAGCACCACCGCGCCTTGGGCGTACTGGACGATGTCGCCTTTTTCTTTATCGGTCTGTTTCTTGAGATTAAGGTAGTCCGCCTTAGCGCGTTTCCAACCGTCAATGTGTTCCTGCAATTGCTTTTCGAGCACATCGACTTTGCTTTGTAAATCTTGGCGGTGCGGGCAATGTTCGTGGTGATGGTGTTCGTCCGGCATGGTTGGTTAGACAGTCTCTAAGAGGGCCTGGGTGTAGCGCAGAATAGCCAGGTGTTCACTGTAGTCTTGCCGCAGGGGTCCGAGGAAAGCGATCACGCCGACCGAGCGCCGGCCGGGGCGGTCGGAAACTTGGTGGGCCACTGAATACTGTCCGAGCAGGGTGCCGCAGGACGCGCTGAACGGATTTTCACGACCGACCAGGACCCGCACCTCGGTTCCAACCTGGCTGTACATCCGGGCCATGACGTCGTCCAAGTGGTCCACCACTTTGGACAGGTTCTGGAGGGTATTGATATCTTCGAATTCCGGTTGCTGAAATAGATTGGCCAGGCCGGTGTAATAGGTGTCGGTTTTATCGAAGGCGATAATGACCGCTTCGCCGATAATCTCGGCTAGCGCTTTGGCCAACCGCCGCAACATCTCCGGTTCCGAATCGCGCTGGGCGTGGGTGATCGTTTTGAGCTGGTCGCGTTCGCGCTTGCCCACCTTGACCTCCGGCGTCACTTTTTTAACGTACCAGCGCCAGGCCAATTCAGTCGGAATCCGGCCGGCCGAAGTGTACGGCTGGTGCAGATAACCGGCCGCTTCGAGCGCGGCCATGTCGTTCCGAACCGTGGCCGGCGACACATCCAGCCGTTCAAGTTCGGCCAACTGGCCACTGCTGACCGGCTTAGCGGTTGCAGTATATTCGGTGATAATGGTGTCCAGCAGGTCTGACTGGCGCGTCGATAATAACGTCATAGTGTGAATTAGTCCCATTAGACGGACAGCTTTCATGAGTCTATCTTGGCCCCATTATTTCCCGAGGGAAACGGGCTGTCTAACGAGATTAGCAGTCTCACCATGAGAGTGCTAATTTGTATTATAGCCTATGTTTCCAGCCTGTCAAGCCTGGGTATGTTTAAAAAACTGGACCTTGATAAATTCACCAACCAGCCGGTAGGTCTATGATTTTCGCATCAAATATCCAACTTGCAACTGCGACTGCGGCGGACGATCGCGACGGTAGGAAAAAAGCTGTGGATCTTCAAATGTGCAACGAGTAGAAATAGTGATATTTTCCTTCGGCACGCCAACACCAACCAGTTGGGCCACCGCAATCTGACGTAAATTGAGCTGGACCAGATCGCCACTTTTTTTAACAGCCTCAGGCCACTGGACGAACGGTGATGCTTGTTCAGCCGTCACGCTATAGTGCGCCGGACAAATACTGGGACTGATGTCGACCATAAAATTGTGAGCGCGGGCGGAAAAAGCCACCAGCCATGTTTTAAAAAACTCCGTCACCACTTGCTGGGCCAGTCCCCGACGCCCGGCGTGGACTAAACCAATAACTTTTTGGATCGGATCGTAGACGAAAATCAATAAACAATCGGCCGCAGACATGGCTAACCCCAGATGCGGTTCAGCCGTGATCAGGCCGTCCACCTGATCGATAATCTGCCCGGCCTGACGGTCTTTTACCACGGCGGTCTTAGCCCCATGACGTAGTCGAGCATGAACTACCCGGGCTGGGTTTATCGCTCGCTGTCGCAAGTACCGACTGCGGTTGGCCATCCCTTGGGCGATCGACATGGTGCCGTCGGCGACCGCGGAAAAACCACTGCTGATTTCGGGATAATCAGATAATTTATGGGCCATGTTTATTCCGCCCGACGGCGAATTTGCTCGTAAATCGGCATCAGTTGGTCAACCACCTTGACCCAATCATATTCCATCGCCTGCCGCCGGCCCGCTTCACCCATCGCTTTCCGGCGGGCCGGATCTCTGGCCAACATGATAATCGCCTCGGCCAAAGCCCGTGAATCGCGAGGCGGCGCTAGCAGGCCGGCCTGGCCCGACTTGATCACCCCGCGATAACCTTCAATGTCCGAAGCCACCACCGGGGTCCCGCTAGCCATGGCTTCCAACAAGACAATCCCAAAACTTTCATTGCCGGTGGCCGGCGAACAGTAGACGTCGGCCGAACGGTAATACCGCGGCAACTCCTCCGGCGACACGTAGCCCACAAATTCGACGCGCTGGCGCAGGTTCAATGGAATTAAGGCGTCGTAATATTTCTGCAACCAGCTGGTGCCGGCCACCACCACGCGGTAGTGACCGTCTAGTTTTTCCTCCAGCTGTGGCAGGGCGGCAAACAAAAACTTCGCGCCTTTACGCGGATCCATCCGCCCGACAAACAGGATGGTCAGAACGTCATCGGCGTATTGCGGCAATGGTTGCACCGTCGGGGAAAAACGCGCCGTGTCAACGCCGTTCGGAATGATGGTTAAATGAACATCCGAAAAATACCGCTGGACGAACTCCGCCGCCGCCGGGGACACGGCGACGTGACGTTGGAGCTTGGCGATCGCGTCAAGAAAAACCCGGCGAAATACTTTAAGGACTAAGTCAGGCCAGCCCGCACTGACTTGGCGCGCGGTATGGTAGGTGCCGACTTTCGGCGTGCGCATCGTTTTGCTAGCAATCAGCGGCAAGCCGGGATCAAGCGGGCTCATGACATGGACCAGATCGAACCGCTCCTCGTCCTCGAGACGTTGGAGTAGCCGCCCGAGTTTCCAGCCTAGCGTCATATAGACGTTCGCGCCATTCGACATGAAAGGAATCTGGAAACCGTGCCGCAACACCCGCAAGCCCCGATCATCAACCGTCCGACTTTTTACCCACGGTAACCCTTTCGGCGCGCCGCCGGTAATGACCGTCACGGTGTGCCCCCGCCGTTCCAGTTCTTTTCCGACATGCCAAACATGCTCGGTCACGCCGCCGAGCACCGGGTAATAGGCTTGGGTCACCAACCCGATTTTCATCCCGTTAGAAGTAGTTAATTTTTTGTGCTTGGGAAAACATCAGGGATACAAGAAAATCATTGAACAAGACGGTGCGCCTTTCCGACTTCTAACGGGATTCATCCCCGGTAGGCTATGGTAACTTGACCGACTGCAGGGTCGCGCCACTACCGAGTTGGAGTTGGAGGTTGGTGGCTTGGTCCGGCATCGAGAACTTTAAGAAACCGCGATCGCCTGTGACGTAGGTGCTAGCGACTTTGAGGGCGAGCAACGAGTAGGTGTTATGCCCGTCACTAAGTTTAGCGCCCCGCAATCCCTGATCAACCGTGACCACGTCCGCCGGTGATAGACCATCGAAGTAGACCAATAAAAAAGTCTGGCCCGAGTCGGCCGTCACCCCGTCCAGGGTGGCCTGCTTTTGCTGGCTGTTGAACGTCACCGTCACCTGGCCCAGCTTGAAAGTTCCGGTCACCGCCGTATCCCCTTTAACTTCGGTCGGCAGGGTAATCGTCTTCGGCGCGGTGTTGGTCGTAGTATTCGTGGTGGCCGTGTTGGTAATCGAGTTCGTATTCGACGCCCAGGGCAAAACGATCGCCGGGTGGGTCACCCACAGATACCCACCCCCGCCGAGCACGACGAAAATGAGGATAATCACGAGAATCAGGGTGGTGCGGCGCATATAGTTATGGGGATTATGACTGTGGATAGTATAGCAAATAATTCGATGAACCGCACCCGAACGATGCGGCCTTGCCAGAAGCTAATTTCCTCGGTACACTCTCCCTGTTTTTATACCGCCATCGCCCGTTCGACGGGCTCAGGACGATGGCGAAGTTATTTCGGGGATTATGCCGCCATCGTCTATCGGTTAGGACGCCAGGTTCTCATCCTGGTAAGAGGAGTTCGACTCTCCTTGGCGGCACCATCATCACTCATAAATTTTTTTTAATTACCCCAAACCGGCCCGTCGGATTACGAGGACCAGTCATGGTTAGACCGCGAATAATTTCGCGTCTAACGGGGCTAAAGTACAAAAACTACATCCGCTTCTCGGTATTGAGTAAAATACCGCCCAGCATCGATAGCATGCCGAGAGGGAGGAAGAAACCGGCGTCGCCGAATAGATTTGGCGTGCCGACTTGGTAGACGGCGCTGTACTGCGTGAAGATTGCCATCGCCGCGCAGACTAGACCGAACCAGAAAAAGACCCGGGCCAAGTTGGCGGAGGTGAATTTGCTCTGCCAGCGATGCGCCATGGTCGCCAAGACCGCGCCGACGATCAGCACTACCACCACTACCTGGCCGATCATTTTGAGTGTTTCCATGTGCTTAACTCACCCCCTTTCGGTCGAGCTCAGCTCGAATTTATGTTTAAATTTGTCTGTGGATAGTATATCACCCTTTTCTCAGTTAGGCCACCCAGCACCACTTTGGCTGATTTGTAGTTTTTTTAGACCGGTTTACCCAGCCGAGATAGGTTTTAGAGGTAAACTTGCGGTTTATGACAAGATGGTATTAGCTACAACCCCTGACCGATCAAGACCGCTTGCTCGACGAAGCGGTTGGCGTAGCCCCATTCGTTATCGTACCAGGCCGCCACCTTGACCAGGTCGCCGTCGATCACCTTAGTCAGCGGCAGGTCGACAATCGCCGAGGCCGGATTCCCTTTAAAGTCCGAGGAGACGAGCGGCTCGTCGGTCACCACCAGGATGCCGCGTAGACCCTGACTGTTCGCGGCCTGGCGGAAGGCATCGTTGACCGCTTCGACCGACGTTTTCTTTTTGGTTAGAAACGTGAAGTCGGTCAAGGACACGGTCAGGGTCGGCACGCGCAAGGCGTAACCGTCGAACAACCCCTTCAGTTCCGGTAACACTTCGGCCGTGGAAATAGCCGCCCCGGAAGTGGTCGGGACGATATTTTGCGCGGCGGCGCGGGCGCGTCGGAGGTCGGGGTGCAGCGGCGGTACCGGGCCGTCGACTAGGTTCTGTTCGGCGGTGTAGGAGTGGATGGTCGTCATGGTCGCTTTCTTCAGGCCAAATTTATCCAGCATCACCTTGGTCACCGGCGCGACACAGTTAGTGGTGCAGGAAGCGTTAGAAATTACCTGATCGTGTTTATTGTTTTCAACATTGACGCCCAGTAAATACGTATTGACCTCGCCGCCTTTAGTCGGCGCGGAAACAATCACCCGTTTAGCGCCGGCGGTCAGGTGCGCCCGCGCCGCGCCGTCATTCGTTAAGCGGCCGGTTGATTCGAGCACCACGTCAATATTCAATTTTTTCCAGGGCAACTCGGCTGGTTCCTTGACCGATAAAAATTTGATGCGCTGTTTGTCGACGATCAGCAGGTCCCCTTCAACGGTGACGGTTTTGTGGTAGGCGCCGTAGGCCGTGTCATGGCGCAGGAGATGGGCCATGACTTCGAGACTGCCGAGATCATTGACGGCCACCACTTCCAACTCTGGTTTCTCGAGGGCGATCTTTAAAGCATGGCGGCCGATGCGACCGAAACCGTTGATGGCGAGGCGGGTGCGTGACATGGTATTAAGTATTAGGTATTAAAGGTATTTATTAAATTCTTTAGTGATATGCGAAATTAGCCAGGCGAACTTGGCCGGATCAAGGCTGGCCGTGCCGGCTAGTACGCCGTGGAAGGAGTTAGCCCGAACATAGTCCATGACGTTATCGGCGTTAACGCTCCCGCCGTAGAGGATCCGGAAACTTTGTTCGACTTGAGCCGGCGAGTAAAGCTCGATCAGGGTTTGCCGGATAACTTCCCGCATCGTTTGCGCGACTTCCGCGCCGGCCGGTTCCCCGGTGCCGATGGCCCAAATTGGTTCATAGGCCACGTACAGGCGGCTGTGACCCATGGGGGGCGGGGCGGTCCGCAAGGCGGCGGTTAATTGTTTGGCGATCACCAGTTCATGGCGACCTTCATTCCGTTCGTGCGCCGTTTCGCCAACGCACAGAATCGGCGTCAAGCCGTGGCCGAGGGCGCTGATGATTTTCCGGCCCACCATCTCATCCGTCTCGCCCAGCAGTTGGCGGCGTTCGGAGTGACCGATAATGACGTATTCGACGCCGACCTCGCGTAAATTTAGCGGCGAGACTTCGCCGGTGTAGGCGCCGTGGTCATTCCAAAAGACGTCCTGAGCGCCAAGTTTCATACTACTGCCCCGCAGAACTTTTTTCAGGCCGTCGAGCGCTACGAAGGACGGACAAACAACGGCCTGATATCGACCGCGCACAGTTTTTAAAGACTGTTTAAGTTCACTCAACCGTTGGTGTGACTCCTCAATCCCCAACTGCATTTTCCAGTTGGCGACAATTAGTGGCGTGGCGGGAACACGGCGGGCCATGTCAGGCGGTTTGAACATGCGATTGGTCTTCGTCGACCGTGACCGGCGCGGTCGGGTTGATGATTTGCTCCAGCCGTTCATCGACATGCAACTGTTCATAGTCCGGCAACTGTGAAATATCGGTCAGGCCGAGGAAACGCAGGAAGTCAGTCGTCACGGTATAAGTGGTTTGATATTTGTCTTTAGCCGATTTGGCTTCGACTAAACCCTTGATCATCAAGTGCCGCAAAATCAAACTGCAATTAACGCCGCGAATCGTGTCGAGCTGGATTTTAGATATCGGCCCGCGGTAAGCAACGATAGTTAATGTTTCCAGGGCCGGCCGGGTCAGTTCGCTAGCTTGCTCTTCCTTCAAGTAAGCGGTCACTAGCTGGCTGGCCAGCGGACTGGTCACAAACTGGACGGTTCCGCCGTGCTGGAGAACCTGGATGCCGCTGTCGGCGGTGTTATATTTCTGTTTCAGGTCGTTTAAGGCGGCCGTCACCTCGCCTAAATTGGCGGCGGTTTGTTCAGCTAGTTTTTTTAACGACAGGGGCCGAGTGGCGACCAACAGCAGGCTTTCGAGATCACGAGGTAAATTCATGACGAAGAAATAGGTTGTAAGATTTCAGATTCAGGATTTAGGGCGGTGATATTCAGGTCGGCATAAAGTGTGGCTTGAGCCACCGCGGCGGTGCGGAGTTTGACCATTTCGAGCACCGCCAGGAAAGTAATAATCACCTCGGTTTTATTGTTTGATTGGCGGAGTAACTGGTGGAAACTCATGGTTTTTTCCGCTAATAGTCGCTGGGAAATTTGCTCGATTTTCTGGCGGATATTGATGGTTCGGACGATGACCGTTTGCGGCAGGCGTGTAATCGGCTCCAGCTCTTTCAGCACGTCGTCGAACATGGCCCGTAAATCAGCGGTTTTTAGGTGGGCCGGCGGGTTAAAAATGGGCTCCATCGCGGCGTACCCTTCGCGCGGATATAGGACGCGGTGGCGATTGTAAAGTTTGGCCACATGCTTGGCGGCGGCCACGAAGGCCTGGTACATTTTCAACTGGTGTTCGAGTTCTAGCCCGCCGTCGTCTGCGACGGCCGCATCCGGCACCAGCAACCTCGACTTGATCAGCAACAGTTTAGCCGCCACCACCAGGAAATCAGCCAGCTCGTCGATCGGCAGTTCGTCCATTCCCTGCAGAGTGGCAATATACTGCTCGGTGACATTGGCCAACGACACTTGGCTAATATCCAATTCCTCCGACTCAATTAACTGGAGGAGGAGGTCGAGCGGGCCGGAAAAGGTGGCTACTTTGACGTCGTGCATGTCTATTTAAAGCGTTTCCAAAGGATAAACATCAAATGCCACTTCCTCATACGGATGGACTTTTTTCACCGCCGCAACAATTAGGCGAACTTTTTCTCGATCACAGACAACTTCAATTCGCTCTTCATCAACTTTTTCAAATTGGCCGATTGCACCAATACCTGGATGAGCATCCGGTCCAGGTATATAACGACCATGTCCTTTCGTTGAAAAACTACAAAAAGAATAATTGCCTATTTTTCCTGCTCCAGCTTGGCCGAGAACTTCACGCACCGTATCAGCATGAGATTCGGGAACAAAGACTACAAATTTTACTTTACGTGATTTCATTATTTATTTCTTGGCGGCTTCGGAAATATTACCGACGGTCGGCTGTTCCACTTTCAGATAATCTTTCATTTTTAAACGGATTGATTCAGTAAAACTGCCGGCCCCGAACAAGGCTTTCTGCGTTTTGAGCAAACCTTTATCAACCACCACGCCGAGTTTATGCAAACTGCCGAACGGCGTTAAGGCCCCCGGTTTAACTTTCATTTCCCGGGCCATGTCTGATTCCTTGGCAATCGTCACTTTTTTTGCGCCCAGCACTTTTTTCAGGGCCACCAGGTTCAAACGGCGATGGGCCGGCAACAGCACCAATTTGTACTCGGTATCGGCTTTAACCAGCAGGGTTTTAACAATCCCGTTCATTTTTATTTTCAGGGTCTGGGCCAGGTCGTAGACGGTGAACACCGTTTTGTGGGCCACCGACTCGAACGCGATTTTATTTTTCTTGAGGTGATTTATCACCTTGGCGGGGATGGGCATGGGGCTAGCTGGTTAGTTGATTAGTTGGTGAGGATAATTATGGTTTAAGCGGAAGCTGTTGCTGTTTGCCGAAGGTGGCGCGAGCGGTGCGGCGGCCGAGGGGGGTTAATTTGACCTCCTCGATGAACCATTTCTCTGGCGTCCGGCGGCCGAAACCAATCATCAATCCCCGTTCGATCAAGCGTTCGAGGGAAACGGTGATGTTGTCAGCATGGGCGGCATGATTCGGCTGTTTGACATAATATTTAGTCAATGGTTGACGAGACATGCGTGCTTTCGGATTGAAATAGCACTCGCGGAGGATGAAACGTTGGAGCGCGGATAATAGCATATGACCGTCACGTTTTTTTACGCAGTTCAATGTGCGCCTCGCGCAGGGCCGTCGGGGGCAACTTACTCGGCGCGCCCATCATCAAATCCCTACCGTCACCGGTTTTCGGGAAAGCGATGACTTCGCGGATATTCGGCTCGTTCTGAAGAATCATAACCAAGCGATCAAGCCCCCAGGCGATGCCGCCATGCGGCGGCGCGCAGAAGCTTAAGGCATCAAGCATGTGGCCGAAGCTCGCGCGGATGCTCTCCTTCTCGAAACCCATAACCTCGAATACCGCTTCAAGCGCCGCGGGTTTGTGGTTGCGAATG
>JBGPHQ010000027.1:0-9760 GCA_041484505.1 Patescibacteria group bacterium | reverse complement strand
CTTTCTTAATAATTTTTAATTTGTCGATCGGTTGGTTAGATTTCGCACCCATTTCTTTGAGGAATAACGCGGTATCCGCGTAGCCGGCGTTACTGCCGGGACACTTAAACTGGATCGGAATGACGATCCGCGGTTCGATCTGGTTGATTAAAGTGGCGGCCATCTCGGCGTCCAGCACCGCTTTACCGCCAATCGGCACGAACAGGATGTCCACGCCCTCAAATGCCGACAGTTGGCCGTTGTCGAGTTTAGTTTTCAAATTGCCCAGATGGCCGAGGCTCAAATCTTCGGTTTCGACGCGGAAGTGAACGTGCTCGGGATCGCCGGCCAGCTGGAGGCCGTAAATAAAAATGTTTTGCCGTTCGTATTCGCCGGGACTATCGATCACAAACGGCTCACCGCCCACGGATTTAGCGTCGCGGCCCTCGGCTTGGGTTAAAGCGACAATGTGGGCCGTTTGTTTGGTGGGCTTCAGGCCGGTGCTCACGCCGGGCGGATCGATCAGGACCACCTTATCTTTGCTTTGCAGTCGAATACCGGCGTCGCCGAGCCAGGAAATAATCATGAAATGTGGAAAATGGAAGAGTGGATGAAGCTAAAAAAGTATAGCAAAAAAACACCGACTTGGCAACGGTATTTTTGGCTAAGGATGGGGAAAATTACCCCCAGTTTTCCCCTTATTTTTAGCCCCCGCCGGGCTGACTCTCAGCAGTCCCTGATATTGAGCTACCTGACGCCGATTCGGTTGGCACGTTTGGATGAGGCGGGAGCGGTTCCCCCACACTAACTTTTGGTGAGGGGGGTTCTGGGTCGAAAGATTTAGGTTGTAGACTAACCGGTTCGACTGGGGCCACCGCTTCACCGCCTGGGGCGGGGGAAATCACCGCGGCGGTTGGTTCGTGGCGCGTCACCACCGGCATACCAATGCTAACCGCTGAGTCACCTATTTCATCATGCGCGCCGGGAATATGACTACCCAGGCCAGACGGCGGCGCGACCAGTGGTGAGCCAGTGCGCGGGGCGCTGACTGACGAAGTGAGCGGCGCAACGGCCTGAAGAGTTGGCGTGGCACCGGGGTGATGAGATACGGCTGGGGCCGATGTTTGACCGGGGGGTGGGGTGGGCGGATGGATTGAGGCGTGCAAAGTTGCTAATCGTGCTTGCCTCTCCTGCATGGCGTTCAGTTGGGGCGACTCGGTTTGCGCCTGAGCGTTTGTCGCCGCATCTTGGTATAGTTCCTTAACTAACATTTTCGCTTTTTGATTAAGGTGTTCCGCGCCGCCTTGCCGCAACTTATATTTGATTGGACTATTGACCGCGCCGGTAGTGACTGCAAGTTCCGCCGCCAATAGTTCCGTTTCGAATTTTTGCAAACTTTCCCGGGTTCCAAGTTTCGTGCCAGCGGCTGATTTATGTAAAAAATCGCGCGCTGATTTCTGGTCGAGGATTTTTTTCTGGGCCGCTAGCTGGCGAAGTTTAGCCAGATGAAGTCCGCTGGGCATCCATTTCGTGGACAGGGTTTTTTGGATTTCCGCCTCTTTCTGTTTTGTGGTGATCAGCGACGGTTTGACCGGCTCGATTTTTTTTGGAGCTGGCCGGGCCACACTCCGCCGGGCGATCAACTGTTTGGTAAAATTTAAAAACCCGCCGGTGCTACCAGCGCTGGGTAAACCAGGCAATTGTCGGCCGGTATATCTCGCCATGTGTCCAGGCTATCACTTTTTTCTAGTAAAATCAATGTTTTTTTCCAGCCCTTGTAAAAATTCTACGATCCTGTATAATCGACTAACTCTTACTCACTATAAAACGCCGTTCATATCACCTGACGTTACGTCGAGCTTAGCTCGATCAGGCGTCGTCGGGTCCCGACCACAGCAGTGTGTCGGGATAACACAACTGAACTATGTCTACTTCCCCCGTACCGGCGGTCCTCTCCGAAATGGAGCAATTGATGCAGGATGATTCCCTGCCCCGCCTACCCCAGGTCGGCGATATTATCGACTCGACTGTGCTTAGCGTTTCAAAAAATGAGGTCAACCTGGATCTCGGCGGCATCGCCACCGGCATCGTTCGCGGCCGCGAGCTGGTCGACGAATCGGGCGAGACGGCTAATCTTAAAGCCGGCGACCGCGTCAGCGCGACGGTGCTGGAAATGGAAAACGAAAAAGGCATTATGGAGCTGTCGTTCCGCTCGGCCGGCCACCAGAAAGCCTGGGACGAGCTGATTCGCCTGCAACAAACGGGTGAAATCATCGACGTGCCGGTGCTTGACGCCAACCGCGGTGGGTTAATGGTCAAAGTTAATCATATTGACGGCTTCTTGCCGGTCTCCCAGCTGACGGCCGAACATTATCCGCGCGTCGAGGGCGGCGACAAACAGCGCGTTCTCGAAGCGCTCCAGAAGTTCACTAATCAACTGATGCGCGTCAAAGTCCTGGATGTTAATGAAGTCGACGGCAAGCTGATCGTCTCGGAAAAAGCCGCCTGGGCTAAAGAACAAGCGGCGATTGTTTCCAATTACAAAGCCGGCGACGTGATCGACGGTCAGGTGACGGGCGTGGTTGATTTCGGCGCCTTCGTTGAATTCGGCGAGCACCTCGAAGGCTTGATCCACATTTCCGAATTGGCCTGGCAACGGGTGGAAAATCCGCGCGACCTAGTCACGGTCGGCCAACCGATCAAAGCCAGCATCATCGGCATTGACGGCACGAAAATTTCGCTGTCCCTCAAACGACTGACCGAGGATCCGTGGAAGAAAGCCGTCGAGCGGTACAGCGTCGGCCAGGTGGTCCAAGGCAAAGTCTTAAAACTCAATCCGTTCGGCGCGTTCGTTGAGCTGGACGCGGAAATTCACGGCCTGGCCCATATTTCCGAACTGTCATCGAAATCAATCCGCACCGCCAACGAAGTTTTGAAGGAAGGCGATACGCGAACATTCAAAATCATCTCAATTGACCCGGATGCGCACCGGCTTGGCCTGTCGATTAAGCAACTTGAAGACGGCGCGCCGACGACCGCCGAAGGCGAACGGGTCAGCGATCCGGCTTTGGCTGGTGTGAGTTTGGAGGAACCGAAAGCTAACGAGCCAAAGGTCGCCGAATCGAAGACCGAAGTAGCTGAATAATTCGTGGACAACTACACTGCGGGTTTCGAAACCCGCGGTGTAGTTATGGGGTTGATGACAGGCTAAACCCGCGGTGTGGTGGTGGGACAAAACTTCGGGGCGGACCACAAAAAACTATTTCACCCGCGCACCGGGAGGTCACCGACTCTGTCGGTGGAGGAGAACGGTGCGCTCGGCCTCCGGTGCGGGGTTTCGCTCCACACCGTATACCGTGATGCCGCCAGCTCCTGCTGGCGGAGCTTCACCAGGGATGGACTATTTTTCGGTTCCGGTGTAAACTGCGGATTGCTTATGCCCCTAATTGAGCTGGCCAACGTCAAAAAATATTTCCCGCTCGGCGACGCTACGGTGCGGGCGCTGGACGGCGTTTCGGTGGCGGTTCCGCCGGGCGAATTCGTGGCCATTATGGGCCAGTCAGGTAGTGGCAAATCAACCTTGATGAACATCATCGGCTTACTTGATCGTCCGACCGAGGGGAGCTACATCCTGGACGGCCAGGCGATGGACAAAAGAATGGGCGACGGTCAGCGCGCGCGACTCCGCGGCGAGTTCATCGGATTTATTTTTCAAACCTTTAATCTCCTGCCGAACCTGACCGTCCTCGATAACGTCGCCTTGCCGACGATGTACACCAACCGGATCAAGAACGCCAAACAGCGCGCCCGGGAATTGCTAACGCAGGTCAACCTTGGACACCGGCTCAAGCACCGGCCAAATCTTTTATCCGGTGGCGAACGTCAACGGGTGGCTATCGCCCGGGCGCTGATGAACAACCCCAAGGTGGTTTTAGCCGACGAGCCGACGGGCAACCTCGATTCAAAATCCGGCGAAGAAGTGATGGATATTCTCCAGGGTCTCAATCGTCAGGGCACGACTTTACTCTTGGTGACGCACAACAGCGAGTTAGCTAAGCGGGCTAACCGGATTATCAGCTTAAAGGATGGTAAACTCCAATGAACCTCTGGCATAGCGTTCGGACGGCCCTCACCTCGATTTGGACCAAAAAAACCCGGTCGTTCTTGACCATGCTCGGAATTATTATCGGCGTGGCCCAAATCATCACCCTGATCGGACTCGGCAACGGGATTAAAAAAGATGTGTCCGCGGAAGTCACCCAGCTGGGGACGAATTTATTGGTGGTGTTATCCGGCAAAGTCCAGTCCGGCCAAGGAAACTTCAACCCCGCCGCCTCAGTCGGCACTTCGACCTTAACCGAACAAGACCTAACCGAGCTTAAGAAGTTACCGGGCGTCCAGGACGTGACGCCGATGGCCTTAGTGGCTGGCGTCCCGACGGTCGGTTCGCTGACCGCGCCGGGGACGATCATTATGGCCGTCAATCCGCCGTACTTCAAGTACGTCAGCACCGCGAAAATCGTGGCCGGGCAGTTCTTTAGTGAAGCGGATAGTCTGGCTAAAAAACGAGTGATTGTCATCGAGAAGAGCGCCAAAGAGACCTTGTTCCCGAATAAGTCGGTCAAAGATGTCATCGGCCAGCAGGTTAAAATCGGCAAGACGGAGTTTACGGTCGTCGGTTCGGCCGCCACGCCAGCCACGACGTCGGCCTTTGGTAACAGCGGTTCATCGATCGCCATCTATATTCCTTTCACCACCGCCAAAGACATCAATCCGACGACGCAGATTTTTCGGATCGGCGTCAAGGCCGCGGACTCAGCCGATGTTAAAGTCGTGAAAAAAGCCATGCAAGCGAAGCTGTTGGAACTCCATGGCGTAGAAGATACGACGGTGTTTACTCAGGACGATCTGCTAAAAGTGATCGACAGTATTCTTAGCTTGATCACCAAAGCCATCGTCGGACTGTCGGCGATTTCCCTATTGGTTGGTGGGATCGGCATCATGAACATCATGCTGGTCGCGGTCACCGAACGGACCAGAGAGATTGGCCTGCGCAAAGCCGTCGGCGCGACTTTCTGGCACATCCTCGTTCAATTCCTGACCGAATCGGTGGTGCTGTCGCTCTTCGGCGGAGCCGTCGGCGTCGCGATTGCCACCGTGGCTAGTATTATCGTCAAACAGAAAGCCGGTTTAACGATTCTGGTTGATTGGAACGCCATTTTAATCGCGACCCTCTTCTCGCTCGGCGTCGGCGTTATTTTCGGCCTAGCGCCAGCGATTCGGGCGGCGCGTAAAGACCCCATCGAAGCTTTGCGCTACGAATAGGCGCACAATATTTTTTAATTGATCGATGTTTAAAGGGATTATCTTGAGGGCCCACGCGCCGCTGACGCGTAAAGACCCAATTGAGGCATTGAGGTATGAATAATATTTCACACCGCGGGTTTCGCCGCCGCCTTTGGCGGGGTCCCGCCAAGCGGTAAAACCCGCGGTGTGGGGTGATTGTCTAAATAAAAAAACGGACAGAGAAACGAGTAGCCACCGCTCCAGGCCCTCACCCGGTTTGATGGTTGTCGTTCCCTGTCCGTAAAGATGTGCCTATGACCGCGCACGATCGCTAGGTCGTGGCAAGCTTCTTGTCATCGTCCGTTGTTGCATCACCAGTATGGCGACGAGAGTGATGATGGCGACGCTGATACTCAACAGACGAGGCCAGCGTGCGTAGCAGAAGAACAGGCTGGCAAAGCAAATGATCGTGATCACGCTACTCCAGAACAAGCGATTACCATGCCTCACCCGGCGGGTCGTTTGCCATATTGAACGAACCACGCCACTTCCAACGAGGGCACATAGTCCGAGAGCAACTATAGTGGGCATGTCCACGCTTCCCCCACCTCACTTTCGAATTGGCACCTGCGGCTGGAATGAGCGCAACGCGCTCGCTTCATCGGGGTAGATGTCGAAAACGAGCGACAGCTTGGTGATGATGAAGACATTTTCTACATACCGATCGACTTGGCAGATTTTCAACCGGCCACCGCGCCGGACGTAGTTGGAGTGGGCCGAAATCAACACACCGAGGGCGGTCGATTTGATCATCTTTGTCTCGCTTAGACAAATGAGCAGATGTTTGTTGCCCAGTTCGGCGCACTGGGCAATAGTCTCTTGCAGTTCGGTGGTCTCATCACCACCGGTGAGGTATCCCTTGGGCGTCAGGATAACAACGTCACCAACCGCTCGCTGTTTCAAGCCGGACCTCCTTTAGGAGAAATCCTTACCGTCGTCAAGTAAATCTAGTTAAAACGGTTTTCAAAGGTCGAACTACCCCCCCCTAGTTACAATGGCGGAACACTAGGCCCTGTTAAAGCAGATGTCAAGCCCCACCAAGACCGTAGAGGTGGGTTTAAACCCGCCTCTACGAAATCAAGAACAATGGTACTAACAAACTCAATACGGTTGTGGCGGCGGCGGAATAGGCAAATCGGGGCTCAGTTCCTGCATTAACTTGCGCGAGCCGACGATGCTTGAAATCAGTATACCGAGGTAGAATATTAAGCCGTAAACGCAGGCCGGCAAAGCGGTGAACTCGATTTTCAGGAACCAGATTTCGTAGACGGACAGGAAACCGGAAAAAAGCGTGCCGGCTAGGCCAAGCATAATCAGGGTTTTGATCATCGCCCCGCTCGGAATTTTGTTTAAGCCGATCAGCGCGGTGATGAAGACCGCCAGGAACATGCCGAAACCGTAAATACAAGTCGGCTGACCGAAAATCTTGACCGCTTTCGGCCCACCGCAGGTGACTAACCAATTCAACGGACCGACGGCGCAACCGGGCTTAAAGTAGTTCCAGTACGACAAATATCCGGACAGGAGCAGGCCGAGGGCGGCGAAGATTAGAAGGGCAATCAGGGCGCGGTGGTAATGAGACATAGACGAATCAATAAGTTATCAACTAACGGGGCTAGGCGCCGGCTAGTTGGGCGTCGATCAGTTTACTGAAAGCGTCGGCGCTGCCCGGGTTAGTTAATTTCGTGCCGTTCAGGAAAAAGGTCGGGGTGCCGGAAATACCGACGGCGTTGCCGCTACTTACGTCACGGTTAACCCGGTCCTTAACGACGGACGAATCTAAATCGGTGGTAAACTTAGCGACATCAAACTTTAGCTCGGTCGCATAATCAATCATCGTTTGCCGGACGTTTTTAGCCTGCGGCCAGCTGTCCTGACGTTCGAATAAGAGATCGTGCATCTCCCAAAACTTGCCCTGGAGATTGGCCGCTTCGGACGCCTGGGCGGCGAGCTGGGCGTATTGATGAAGCTGGGTCAGCGGATAATGGCGATAGACTAACGCCAGCTTGTCGCCGTACTTTTGTTGCAGGCCTTTCATAATTGGGTAGTAAGCGCCGCAGGCCGGGCATTGCAGATCACTGTATTCAATCACCACCGCTTTAGCCGTGCGCGGACCCTGGACGTGGTCTTGGTCGGTGACGGCCGCGACCGAGCTTGAGCCCGAGCCGGCCGGACCGCGGCTGGCGATAATCAAGGCCACGATGCCCACCACCACCAACCCGACAATTGACCAGGTGACGATCTGTTTGGTCCGCTCTTGGTGGGCGGCGGACTGGCGGCGCTGTTCCTTCATTTCCTGTTTTAGATGGCGCTGTTCTTTGATAGTCGGGGCGGGTTGATCGGACATAAGATGGTAGTTAATAAATTACCGAGCGAAGCGTTTTAAGCGCAGTGAGTTTAGCACAACGAAAAGGGAAGAAAAGGCCATGGCGCCGGAGGCGATGATCGGACTGAGCGTCAAACCGAAAGCAGGGTAAAGCGCGCCAGCCGCGATCGGGATGCCGATGATGTTGTAGACGAAGGCCCAAAACAGATTTTGCTTAATGTTGCGGAGGGTTGATTGGGACAGCTGGATGGCGGTCACGACCTGCTGAAGATCGTTACCGACAATCGTGATGCCGGCCGCCTCGCGCGCGACGTCAGTGCCCGAACCCATGGCGATACCGACGTTCGCTTGGGCCAAAGCAGGCGCGTCGTTAACGCCGTCCCCGACCATGGCCACACGCTGACCCTGAGCTTGTAATGTTTTGACCTGACCAGCTTTATCCTGAGGCAGGATGTTGGCCAGGATATGCTCGCTCGGCACGCCGGCTTGGGCCGCGATGTTAGCGGCGGTCATGGTGTTATCGCCGGTGATCATATAAACCGTGATGTTCATGTTGCGCAGTTGCTCGATCGCTTGTTTGCTGGTCGGTTTAATGGTGTCGGCCACCGCCACCAGGCCGACAGAATGGGTTCCGGTTCCGACCAAGATCGCTGTTTTTCCTTCTTTGGACAGGCGCTCAAGGTCGTGGCGGTGGTTGTCAGTATTGATGTGTAACTCACTGAGCAAGGCCGGTGTACCAACGGCCACAGGTTGGTCTTTAACCAGGCCGGAGACCCCGCGACCGGGGTGGTTCTGAAATCGTTCGACCGGTAACAGGTCAAGACCGCGACGTTTGGCCTCGGCGACTAAGGCGCGAGCAACGGGGTGTTCGCTCTTCGCCTCCAACGACACGGCTAACTGGAGCACATCATCCTGGCCGATTACATCAGTGACTCCCAAATGACCAGTGGTAATGGTGCCAGTCTTATCGAAGATGACCGTGTCGATTTTATTAAGCGTTTCTAAGGCCTCGGCGTTGCGGATTAATACGCCGTGTTCCGCGCCTTTACCGACGCCGATCATGACCGCGGTCGGCGTCGCCAGGCCTAACGCGCAGGGACAGGCAATAATCAGGACGGTCACGGCCAGAACTAAGGCAAAACTAACCGGGATAACGCCGGCCGGCGGGAAGATGATCCATAACACGAACGTGATAACAGCGATGGACATCACAATCGGCACGAACACGCCGGAAATTTTATCGGCTAGCCGCTGGATCGGCGCTTGTGAGCTCTGCGCTTCTTCGACTAGTTGAATAATTTGTGCCAGCAACGTCTGTTGGCCGACTTTAGTGGCTTTGAAGGTCAGCGTGCCATTGGCATTGACCGTGCCGCCATAAACGACGCTACCGGGGCGTTTCTCGTTCGGCACGCTTTCGCCAGTGACCATGGATTCGTCCACCGCCGATTGGCCGTCAGTCACCAGGCCGTCCACCGCGATTTTTTCTCCGGGCCGAACGACGATTAAGTCGTCGACCTGAACTTGGTCAAGCGGCACTTCAATTTCTTGGCCAGCGCGGAGCACCCGCGCGGTCTTGGCCACTAGTCCGGCTAGCTGGCGGATGGCGTCGTTGGCTCCGGCCTTAGCCTTGGCTTCGAAATACTTACCGAGCAGGATGAGCGTGACAATAATGACCGTCACGTCGAAGTAGGTGGCCGGTTGTTGGCCGCTACCACTGAAAGCTTGGGGGACCAGGACGGCGACGACGCTGAACAGAAAGGCTGAGCCGGTGCCGATCGCGACCAAGGTGTCCATGTTGGCTTGGCCAAAGCGCGCACTCTTCCAGGCGCTGGTAAAGAACTGCGACCCGGCCCAGAGCAGAATCGGGGTGGCGATGATGAGCATAATTATATTCCCGGCCTGCTCCGAAAGCGGAGAGACGCCAAGCCACATCAGGAGATCGGGCAGTATAACTGCCACCGAAGCGATTGCGCCGAACACCACCTTGATTTTTAGTTTTTTCAGTTCTTCCTGCCTTAGCATCCGGGCGTGGTCGTGGACACCGTGATCATGCGAATGTGATGCACCTTCTTCGTGCGCGCCATGAACAGTTTCAGCATCATGCCGGTG
>JBGPHQ010000026.1:0-10128 GCA_041484505.1 Patescibacteria group bacterium | reverse complement strand
GTCTGGCCTTCGAATTGCGGTTCGGGGATTTTAATGCTGACGATGCCGGTCAAACCCTCGCGAATGTCTTCGCCGGTCAGGTTCTCGTCTTTCTCTTTCAGGTAGCCTTGCTTGCGGCCGTAGCTGTTGATCGAGCGCGTTAAGGCGGTCCGAAAACCGATCAGGTGCATCCCGCCCTCAGTCGTGAAGATATTATTAGCAAAACTGAAAACCGTTTCCTTATAGTCATCGGTATATTGCAGGGCCGCTTCGACCGTAATTTTGCCGACTTCTTTTTCGACGTAAAAAACATGCTCGTGTTTCGGCTCCTTGGTATGGTTCAAATGTTTAACGTAGGAAGCCACGCCGCCCTCGAAATAAAAACTGTAGGACGTATGCGGTTTGGCCCGGCGATCTTCGACAATAATGTGCACGCCTTTGGTTAGGTAGGCCTGCTGACGAAAATGGTCGAGAATCGTCGTCAGATTAAAATCGCGGGTCGAAAATATTTCGGCGTCCGGTTCAAAAATAATCGTGGTGCCGGTCCCGCGCGCGGCGCCAACGGCTTTTACTTTGGCCTGCGGTTTGCCGCGTTTGTATTCCTGCTCCCACAACTTCCCATCGCGCTTAACTTCCGCCCGCATCCAGGACGACAGGGCGTTCACCACCGACACCCCGACGCCGTGCAAACCGCCGGAGACTTTATATCCGCCCTCGCCGAACTTGCCGCCGGCGTGCAGAATGGTCAAAACAGTTTCGAGGGTCGATTTCTTCGTCTGACGGTGAGTTTCGACCGGAATGCCGGCGCCGTTGTCTTCGACCCGGACCCGATTACCCGGCATGAGCGTAATCGCAATCCGGTCGCAACGATCAGCCATCGCTTCGTCGATCGAGTTATCGACCACCTCCCAGAGCATGTGATGCAACCCCTCAGTCGAGGTGTTGCCAATATACATCCCCGGCCGTTTGCGGACGGCTTCCAGCCCTTCCAGGACGGTGATTTGGGCGGCGGTGTACTCGCCTGATTTTCCGGCCTTTTTCTTAAGCTCTTTAGCCATAAATTTGCTGTGGAGAAAGTTGTTCCTTTAGGCTAAGTATAGCAGAAAAGACGTCGGCTCACAACTAGATTTTCCAGAGATAAAAGATAACAAAACAGGCCCCTAGTGAAAAGCGGGCCTGAGGTACAGATGGCCACGTTGGTAGCCGTTGTCTAGCCGATCATGGCCAGAGCTTGTTTCCGTTCGATCAGGTACGCCCATCTGTTGTCCAGCTGGAAACGAAGTTCGAACATAGCTGGCTTCCGATCGTCGGGGAAATCTTGACCTTCATCGAACAGGACCAGGGCGAATTGATTCATGAATCCCGGCGGCAGGCCGTAGATCGTCATACTGCCGATACGTTTCAGGGGCGGGCCATCCGTAGCCGCGCGTGCTTGGGCGATGCGTTGCTCACTGACGCGCAACATGGCTACTCCTTTCGTCTATCAGGTAAAGGGAACTATCGCGGAGGGTGTATAACATGAGGATCCTATCCTGTCAAGGCTTCAGAACCAATCCTCGCTTGAGCACTTCGCGCGAAAACTGTCCGAGAAACTGGTCATCTCTGGCCAATTGTTTGGAGATTTGGTGTCCGTGTTCGATCACTGTAGCTTGATGCAGGGTCAACTCGTCTTCCCCTCCGATTCGACGGATGGCGCGGCCAAAATCGATCAACACAACTTGGCCGTCTTCATTCAACATGATGTTCCGCATAGTCAGGTCGCGGTGGTACAGATTTTTTTGATGAGCAAGTTCGATTTGACGAGACGCATCGTGGATGATCCCTTGAAACTCATTGGCCTGAAATGGGTGTTGGTTGGTCTCCCGAAAAGTCAGTTCCTCTTCAAGGTTTCGTCCGTGGACGTGTTCCATCGCCAACAATCCATCCTGCCCGAATCCATTTTTCGGATTGCCGGAAATATGCGCAATCAATTCAGGAACGCGCACGCCAGCCTGATAAAAACCCTGGTGGTAGTCAAATTCCCGGTCCAGCCCATTCGTTTCGGAGCCGACCGTATGAATAGTTTTGAAGCAAACGTCCTGGCCGAACTCCGGCGCCTCGCCGTACCAAACAACGCCGGCTTGTCCGCGGCCAAGCTCGTGATGTTGGGAGTGAAATTCCTTCTCCGCGCTATCGAGTAACGCCAGCTCGTAGGCCCAGGCTTTTTCTGGTGTATATTCAACACCCTGCTCCTGAAAAAAATGCTTGGCAAAGCGTGTTTCGGACATAGGTCCAGTTTATCTAATCTCCGCCCCTAACTTCACAAGCACATCTTTAATCTTTTCCTCCAGTTTGTCAACCTCGGCTTTGGTCAGGGTGCGGTCGGGAGATTGATAGACGAAGGACAGCGTGAAGCTCGTTCGACCGTCTTTGGTAAACCGGTCCTTAATCGTAAACTCTCGAAGAACATCAATATCAAGACTCCCAATGGTTTCGCCAATTGTTTTTTCATCCTTCGGCCACCAGAACGCAATGTCTCGAGTAACGGGTGGATATTTTGATTGCTCACGGTACTGGACGTTTTGAGCAATGTGCTTCGCCGGATCCCACGCTCCTAACTTTATTTTGGCGTCCGACATCAGCGCTTTAAGATCGAATTCGCAGAATGCGATGCCTCGGCCGCGCACTAATTCTGAAATTACTGTAAGGCTCATGGGTAGAATGGTTGTATCAAGTTTTTTTTGGACGATTTTGATCATTGTTTTTATAGTATTGTCGCCTTTCTGTGTGATCCCAAGCGCCAATTTCCAAGGTTGCTGGTGCTCTATGGCATCTTTTGGTTCTGGATCAAATATCCGCCCAATTTCAAAAATCATCGCGTCGTGCCCGGCATCAGCCTCGCGTATTAAAACATCCTTGATTTGTGGCTGAAGGCTTTTCCGTAAAAAGTATTGTGTTTTATCAAGCGAATTGGCCACCCCAAAATGATTATTATCTATTACAGCCTCTCGTATCCCATAAAATGCGTGGGAAATAACTTCCGTCATCCCCATGTCCACCAAAATATTCTTCACTTCCTCCTTAAAGCGGAGAAGCGGCGGTAATTCTTTTTTGTCAGGCGCGCCCGATGGCATAGCCTTCGGTAATTTTTCATAGCCAATCATCCGCCCGACTTCATCCACAATATCTTCCGGCAGCGTGACGTCAATTCGCCATTCCGGAACTGTTACTTTCCACGAAGTCGCAGTTCCTTTCACCCCGAAACCTAGTTTGGTCAAAATGGTTTTGCTCTTGGTCAACGGCACTTTTGTCCCCAGGCGTTCGGAAATGTAGGTCGGCTTTATGCTAAGCGTTCGTGATGTGCTTTTGACGGAGCCAACACTAACACTCCCCTGCTCAACGGTTCCGCCACAGAGGTCGACGATCATGGCCGCGGCCGCCGCGCTGGCTCGCTCCGGTAAGCTTGGCCATAATCCTTTTTCGAATCGTTTTGAGGCTTCGGACATGAGGCCGAATTGGCGTGATGTTTTACGAATTGAAACCGGATCAAAAATACCAGCTTCTAATAGTATGTCGGTTGTTTTTTCAGAAACCGCCGTCTCCGCGCCGCCCATCACGCCGGCCAAGCCAATTATTCTCTGGCCATCGGCGATAACTAGCATGCCATCAATCAACAGTCTCATCTTTCCATCAAGCGTCATGAGCCGCTCGGCAGTCTTGGCGCTTCGGGCAACTAGCTCACCACCTTTAATCAGGCTAGCGTCATAGGCGTGCAACGGCTGGCCGTATTCAAGCATGACGTAGTTCGTAATGTCGGCAATGATATTGACTGAGCGCATTCCAGCCGCCCGCAATCGATTGACTATTAATGCCGGAATCGGCTTCATGGTCACGCCGCGAATTAGGCGCGCGGTCAAAAGCGTGCACAGCTTCGGGTCAGAAATTTTTAGTGTGACTGATTTCTTGGCTAGCACTTTACTCTCTTTTAATTTTACCGTCGGTAATTTCGCTGTTTGTCCAAGCATCGCTCCGATTTCCCAGGCCAGTCCGCGCATGGCCATCAAATCCGCGCGATTCGCCGGCACCGCCAGGTCAAGCACTTCTTCATCGGCTTCGACAACTTCGGCGAATGGCGTTCCCACCTTCGCCGTATCTTGAAGCACCATCACGCCACTATGATCGTGCCCTAAACCGAGTTCGTCCACCGCGCAAATCATCCCATTCGATTCGATGCCGCGGATAGCGCGCTTGGCGATGGTTAAGCCGTTTGGCAGTTTCGCGCCAATCAACGCCACGGGTACTTTTTGTCCAACCGCAATATTCGGCGCGCCGCAAACAATTTCCAGCGGTTGACCGTTGGGTGAAATCACCACCGTAGCCAGTCGGAGTTTCTCGGCGTTAGGATGGGGTTTGATATCGATAATGTTTCCCACCACGACATGTTCGAACATTTGACCGCCGATCACTTCTTCCACCTCCAATCCGTGCATCATCAATACCTCTACTAACTTTGGAGTCGGTGGTAATTTCGGCAGGAATGTTTTTAACCAAGAGATGGGCAGGCGCATATTAAAACTGTTTCAAGAATTCCAAATTGCCGTTATAAAACAACCGAATATCGGTCACCCCATACTCAATCATCGCTAGCCGATCGAGACCGCCGCCGAAGGCGAAGCCCTGCCATTCGCTTGGTTTAAGTCCCATGGCCTTGATCACATTCGGGTGAACCAAGCCGGCCCCGAGAATTTCCAGCCATTTGCCGGATTTACCGGACTGCTCCCACCACATGTCTAATTCGATTCCGGGCTCGACGAACGGGAAGTAACTAGGACGAAAACGGTAACGATGATTCGGATACAGGTGGGTGATGAATGCGGTCAGAGTTGTCACCAAATGGGCCATAGTCACATGCTTGTCGATCAACACGCCATCGCATTGCATAAACATCGCCTCGTGCGTGGCATCGGTGGCTTCGTGGCGATAGACTTTGCCGATTTCGACCACTTTGAATGGCGGTTGAACTTTATGGGATAATGGCCAGCGCAGCTGCACCGTCGAAGAATGCGTTCGGAGGACCAGGTCATCGCGTCCTTTGATAAAGAAAGTGTCCTGAACATCGCGGGCCGGATGGTCCGGCGGAACGTTTAATCCGTCAAAATTTAATTGAGTGGTTTCTAGTTCCGTACCTTCGTGGACGTCATACCCGAAACTGCGCCAAATTTCTAGGACGCGGCGGGAGAACTGCGTCAGTGGGTGGAGGTGGCCGCGTTCAATCGGGAGGTGGGACATGCGGAAAATATTAAGCGCGGGCGGGGGGTCGTTTCGTTTGACCAGCCAGGTAGAAAAGTTCGATCACCGTGGCTAAGGCGATCAGCGCCAGCGCCGACCAGACATTAAGCAGACGACTGCTTTGAAAAAGCAGGGCCAGCGTCGCCCCGGCGCTGACTAACAGCCCATGGCGTAGGGCGATGGCAATTTGGCGGAATAAAATGGTGTCGCGTTCGAGCCAGTAACGCAGGAAAAAGCCGATAACCGTCGCCGTCCCGAACAAAGCCAGGAAAAAACTACCGTAGAACAGCAATAGCGCCACTACCCCGCCGTTGACCGGATCGAGCGTAATCAGCACCAGCGCCCACGCCGTCCACGACAGCAATGTGCCAGCACCGATGATGATTAGAAAACTGGCCAGCGGCATATATTTGTCCTCAGTATACTGATTTTAGGTCAATTTGACAATCTTTTGAATCGGGTATAGACCGATAGTAGAGGCTCTCTGACAACCACGCCCAAAAATACTAGGAGGTGAAATCCATGTCCGAACGTATCTATCCACCTGACCGAGCGATCGCGCTCAAGCCTACCAGTCCAGATGTCAAACATCGGATTATCTCCATTCGACATGGGGCGATCAATACACTCCGGTTTCCCTGCATTGGTGCTGACCGCCGTCAGACCGACCGCGTCATGGCCGAAGTCATGCGTCGGCTCTATCAGTTAGAACTGGCTAGCGACCTGATCGACCGGGTTTGTGGCGCCGCGGCCGAAGCCATCCCCAACGCCCTCGAATTCGGCGCTCCGAACACCCCCGTTAGCATGTTGGTCGTGCTGTATGGGTACGGTCCTCGGCCGCTAGTTGAGTTGATCGTGGACAATCATCTACAGTCGGATGAAGATCCGACCTTGGTCGATCCGGACGATTGCCGACCGATGGAGGAATTACTTAGCGAGACCCGTGGTCGCGGCCTAGCTATCATGCGTGAGCTGTCCTCATCCAGCGACATCCTGATCCAGCCGGGTCGAGCTTTCTGGGCCGTGCTGTACTTTTCATAATCCGGGCAGACCGACCCTAGGTGTCTTGCCCAACCGAAGTTACTCCATGTTCTGCGGAACGTGGAGTTTTTTGTTTACGCACATTTGTTATATTACCCGATATTCGCTATGTATCGATATTCACAGAATTTGACAAATAGTGTAGGTAATGATTGGATAGCGTCATCCGGTGGGTTCGCCCATGCCGGAGAAAGGAGAGGGTATGCCCTCTAACGTTCTGAGACCCGTCCTGAAGCCCGAGCTGTTCACGCACGAAATGTTTCTGCGCCTGATCGAGGAGCGAGCTGAGCTCATTCACGGTTCGTTCAAAACCTTCTCGCCCTGGTCACTCGCACACCTCGACCTGTTCTGGTCGGAAAACGGGGGGATCGGCGGCTACCGATCCCATGATGTGTTGTCCCGTTGTGACTGGAGGTACGATGGTCGTCTTTTCACGGGCTGGGAAGCCGAAAAGATTCGGGAGACGAGAGGCGTCTTCGGCCCGCTCGATGGCCAACTCACCGGCTTTGCCCCCAAACGACCATCTGCACCGAGTCGAGACCTCTGGTGTCTCGACCAAGAAGGAAGGTGGATCCGGATCGAGATTGGGGTCACCGACAAGCCCTGGCGCCCCGGCGCAACCGAAACACAGGCGCACATCAACATCCACCCGGTCAGTCTGGCCAAGCTGGCACCCACCAATGAAGTGGGCGAGAACATCTGGGAGGGACTGTCGTTCTTCGTCGCCACCCAACTCCGGCGCGCCGCTGGACGACTGAGTGAGGCTGAGTCCCTCGAACATCGAATTCATCAAGACACTCAGCTCATTCGCGAGCTTCTGCTCATACAGCCAAAAGCGGACACCCCCGCCTAGGCTACTACCCCCCGTGTTTACACCGGGGGGATTTTTTTATATACTCTCCCCCCTCACGCGAGGGGGAGGGAGGAAGCCGCGTCAGGCGCGGCGACGGCAGGGTGTTACACCGCCCGAAATTCGCAAATTTCCCGATAATCGCAGAACTTACAAACCATCACGTTCGGCGTGGCCCGCCAGTCGCCGGTTTGGATTTTGGTTACGGTTTGACGCACCCAATCTTTCGTCGTTTGGACATCTTTTTCTGTCGGTGACATAATTCGCGATTCATTTTCATCAATAAAGTAATATTCAAGTTCTTTGACTTCCGCATCAATGATATTCGGGTCTTGCACGGCCAGGGCGTAAATCAGTAATTGGTATTTATCGTCCCGGTCGAATTTTTCTTTAACCTTTCCGGTTTTATAATCGACGATTTTCACTAACGGTTTTTTTGTTTTGGCATCAACACCGACCTGATCAATCCGGTCAATCGCGCCGGTTACATTGAAAGAATCTATTTTTAGATTAAACACTTGCTCTAGGCTCAGGACGTGTGGCATGTTCTTGATGGTAGTTTTATACCACCCGGTTAAGGCTTTCTGTCCTTGTTCATAATAATTTGTCCGGTCTTTTTTGGTCGGATACCATTCGTCGATGAACGCCTGATCGTAAATGGTCATGAGTTCATTCAAACTAACCGAGCTTTTTTTATTGTTCGCGTCGGTCGATCGTTCTTTCCAAAGCGTAAAGAAATTGAACAGCGTCTGATGAATTGATGATCCGTATGACAAAATATGACTCCCTCGTTTCGGGACTTGCAAGACAAAGGCGTAGCGGTACTTCCAGGGGCAGTCGTTGTAAGTCGAGAGCTTAGTAAAACTGAAAGACTTCGGCCGTTGGTTATAGGCCACCGCTTCGTTCACGGCCGTCGGACTCGGCCGGAACTGACGCGCCACCGGCACTGGTTTTGTTTTTTCCGCTTTGACCGGCGGCGCCAATAAACCCAGCTCGTACAGAAACGGTGACGGCTTTTTCCGCCGCGCCCCGCCGTAATCTTCGGCCGCGGTGAAGAAAATGCCGTCCCGGGCGCGGGTAATGGCGACATACATCAATCGCCGCTCTTCCTGAATGTGGGCGTCGCCTTGCGGCAAGATTTCCCGCACCAAGGCATCCGGCACCGGAATCGGGTCTTGGCGATCCTGACCGGGAAAGCGCTGTTCGACCACGTTGCCGACGAAAACGTACGGAAACTCCAAGCCCTTAGACCCGTGGATAGTCATGATTTTGATTGTGTCCGGACCGATTTCAATGTCATGTTCCAGACTGCCGGCATCGCCGGATTCAGTCACGTGTTCAACATATCGCAGAAAAGACTTTACTGTGGCTGGATGTTGCTCGGCGCGTTGATAATTTTCTATGACTTTAAATAATTGATTCAGCACGCGAATATTTTCATGCGATTGAATAGTTTCGGCGCTGGTGATGGATTGCAAGTAACCGGAATCGTTTAAAAAATGAAGTAAAACTTCGCCCACTGACTTACCCGCGGCGATTTCTGCGTGTTTTGAAATTAAGCTTAATAGTTTCTTGATGCCGGTCGCAGTCGCATTGCTGATTTTGGCGTCTTCCAGATGATGAAGTTGTTCGTACATCGACCGTGTTTTCTTTCGCGCCTGGTAGGACAGTTCCACCACGTCGCCGTGGTCGATCCCGAAAATCGGCATGGCCAGACAGCGGTACATAGCCGCCCCTTCATGATAATTATCTAATAGGCGTAAATATGATAACAAGTCGATGACCAGCGGCTTGATGAATAAACCACGGGCGGCTAAAAAAACATAGGGCAGGCCGCGCCGTTCAAATTCGTTGATGAAAATATCGGCGTGGTCGTTGGCCCGCACCAACACGCAAAACGAATCCCAACTTAAATCTTTGTTCTTTAATCTTAAATCTTCAATTCTTTCTGCCACGCTCCGCGCTTCTGCCTCCTGCGTTTCGACGTGCATCAGATTGACTGCGCCCTGACCCTCACGCTGAGCGGCTAACTGCTTAGTTACTTTCTGACCACCAATATTGGCTATTTTAACCTCGAGCCGGTCGGGATTATTAAGCTGGACGAATTTGTAGGCCAAATCGAGGATATTCTGCTTGGTCCGATAATTTTTAGTCAGCACGATCACCCGCGCCTCGGGAAAATCTTTCTGAAACGAAATAATATTCGACACCGACGCGCCGCGGAATTTGTAGATCGACTGGTCATCATCCCCGACCACGGTCAGATTATTTCTTAATAAACCAATTAGCTTAATTAGCTCGTATTGGGCCCAATTCGTATCCTGAAATTCATCCACCAACACATACTGAAATTGTTGTTGGTATTTTTTTAGGATGGCTGGCCGAGCGCGCAGAAGTTTCAAGGTGTACAAAATAAGGTCGCCGAAATCCAAGGCGTTATTGTCGAGTAATAACTGGTTGTAAGTCGCGTAGGCTTTCGCCAGTTCAAAAACTCTTTTGGCTTCAGCTTTGTCTTCGTCCGGTATTTTAGTTTTTGGTTTGTTTAGACTCTTGGCATACTTCAAATATTCTTCCGGCTTGATGTCTTCATCTTTAAGTCTCGAAAAATGCTTGACCAAAGCGCTAATAAATTTCGTCGGGTTGCCGCGCGGCCGGTAATAATCCAGATCGAAATCGTCGAGGTGTTGGCGAATTAACAGCCACTGATCAGTCTGCGTTAAAATCCGAAAATCATTCGATAAACCAATATCCAGGGCGTGACGCTCCAATAGTTTCTGGCCAAAACTGTGGAACGTCATGACCCACAAATCAACGTAACCATACGGTAAAATTTTCTCGACCCGATCCTGCATTTCACCCGCCGCTTTGTCGGTGAACGTCAGGGCTAGGATATTGTCTGACGGCACCTGCTCCTTCATGATCAGGTGAGCGATGCGTTCAGTCACGACTGTCGTTTTACCGGTCCCCGCCCCGGCCACGATTAACAACGG
>JBGPHQ010000025.1:0-10216 GCA_041484505.1 Patescibacteria group bacterium | reverse complement strand
GTTTAGGTTGGTGGCGTCCGCTAATAAACTTAGCCGTGCGGATTATCACCCGCGGCCGTTATAGCGCGGCCGAAAGAGATTATCACCGTTGGTCAGTGCGCCAGGCGGTTCGCACTGGCCGGCGGATTTTGACTGTTTCGGAGTTTACTAAACGAGAAATTGTTGAACTCCTGCATGTTGATCCGGCCCGCATCAGCGTGACCCAGTTGGGAGTAAATCAGCCGGAATTTTACGAAAATATAACCACCTACCAACGAAGCTTAACCCTTGACAAATTAGGCCTGCGTCGGCCCTTTTTCCTTTATTTAGGACGCTTAGAAAAAAAGAAAAATATCGGCCTGGTAGTGACTGCTTACCGTCAGTATCGAACGCCGGGCGAGCAGCCGCTTGATCTAGTCCTGGTCGGTCAACCAGGTTTCGGCTGGGAGGAGTTTGAACCTTTGACCAGACAACCTGATTTTCGAAATTGCGTTCACGTTTTAGGTTGGCAAGACTATGAAACGGTGGAAATATTACAAGTTACGGCCACGGCCCTAATTTATATTTCGCAGTATGAGGGCTTCGGTATTCCCGCCCTGGAATCTTTAAGCGCCGGCGTGCCCGTGATCGCCAGCCGCCAAGGATCGCTACCGGAGGTTTTGGGTGAAGCCGCTTATTATGTCGATTCAGAAAAGTTAGATAATGTTGTGGCGGGCATGAAAAAAATTACGACCGATAATTCTTTGCGCTTGACACTAATAAATTTAGGACGCCAGCACGCCCGGCAGTTTACCTGGGATGAGACCGCCAAAAAAACCGGCCAGCTTATGCTCAGCACCCTTGCGAATTGAACCCCAATATGTTAGAGTCTATCCGCTTTGGCTATGAAAAAAACTAGTCATTCAATTGTTTCCTGGCCTTTTATCGGCCAGGAATTACTGGGCCAACATTTAATGTCGGCCTTGGATAATCGTCGGTTGGCGCAGGTGTTGCTTTTTATCGGTCCCCGCGCTTTAGGCAAAGCCGCCGCCGCCAGATGGTTAATTCAAAGAGCGCTTTGCGGTCAGACAGCCAATCGATCCTGTGGTCAGTGCGCCAGTTGCCGTCAAGTTTCAAATGGGTCACATCCCGAGGCGCAAATAATCGATCCGCCAGCCGGTGAACCGATCGGCATTGATATAATTCGCCAGGCGCTGCAAACATACGCCACAGTTAATTGGCACCATACCGCCAGGTGGCTATTGATGGTTGATGCTGAGCGTTTAACTGAATCCGCTTCCAACACCATGTTAAAATTTATGGAGGAATTGCCACCCGGCCTGCGAGTGGTGCTGACCACGGCCGAACCGCAACGGCTTCTGTCAACGCTCCGGTCGCGGGCTTCAATTTACCGTTGGCACACCGTGACCGGTAAAAAAATGGCTCCGTCCACAAATAAATTATCAACCCCACAACAGGCCGCCGTGGCCCGGGCGGTCGGGCGGCCAGGTTGGTATCAAACTTGGTCGGTCAATGAGGCAAAAATATCGGCTGATCGGCAACAAGCCTTAGCCACGGCCGAGCAGATTGTGTCCGGCACCCCCCGGTCGGCGACCGGTTCGGCGTTGATGCGTGAACAAGTTTTTGACAATTTAAAGTTTGAGGAGCTGATCGTCCGGGAGCTGTTACTGTTATCTTCGGGGGTAAAATCTCGTCTCTTGTGGCCGACGTTGCGTGATGAATTGACCCGATTGAGCGGGTCGGTTGGCTTGTCCCGGATGGTAAACCTGACCCAGCGTTGGCTCGCTCGCTATGACTATTCTTCAAACGTTCAACCCCGGATGTTATATGAGGATCTCCACCTGGTCTAAACTCGGTCTCGTGTTCTCGGCTTTGCTCCTGACCGGGCAAGCCTGCACGATTAATATTGGCTCATCGACCCGGGCTGATGGCGGGGTGTTTCGATCGGACGACCACGGCCAATCCTGGACTCAGAAAAACTTCGTGCGTCAGGATAAGAAACAACCGGTCTATCTGGATGACGTCACCGGTCGGACGCTGGTTTTCGATCAACGCCAAGCCGGACATATATTTCTTGGCACTTTAGCTAACGGAATTTGGGAAACCAGCACGGCTGGCGATCAATGGCAATCGACCTCGCTTCGGAGCGGGGCTTACGATTGTCTGTCGCTGGACCCGTTAAATTCTCAAGTAATTTATACCGCTTCCGGCTCCAACGTTTTAAAGAGCGTTGACGGCGGTCAGACCTGGAAAGCAGTTTACACTGAGTCGCAACCGCTCCAGGTCGTGGATTGTGTGCTGGTTAATCCGGTCATTGATAACGAAATATGGGCGACTACCTCGGGCGGTAAAATGTTGTTCAGCGAAGATTACGGACAGCACTGGACCTTAATGTATTCACTGCCGCCGATGCAACCGCGTTTATTATATATTCCGCGCGATAACGCCGCTCAACTTTACGTCCTGACTAGAAATAATGGAATTTATCGGAGCGATAATCGTGGTCAAAAATGGACCGACCTGACTATAAATCTACCGCCGGAACCGGGCCTCAAAGATATTCGCGCCGTTGATATTAATCCGGCCGGGTGGTTTATCGCGACGGCCGGTGGATTGTATAAGAGCCTCGACCGGGCGCAAACCTGGACTGCCATTCCCACCTTAGTGACGGCAGGGAGCGTCCCGATTCAAAACGTGGCGGTTAACCCGACCAACGCGGCCGATATATTGGTCACGACTGAACAGCGATTACAACACACTACCGACGGCGGAGCGACCTGGTCAGTCATCACTTTACCGACCAAACGTCTACCGACTTTGCTAGCCTTCGATCCCCGGCAAGCCGATCGTTTGTTTTTTGCAACTTTTAAACAACCAAAAAAGTAACCGCTATTACATGACCGCTCTGAACGATATTAAAATCCCCGTCGCTAAGATTATCGATCACTTAAATCACGAACTGCAAGGCTTGCGCACCGGACGCGCCAACCCCGCCATCGTCGAAGAACTAGCGGTCGAGGCCTATGGCGGGAAAACGCCATTGTTAGAACTGGCGGCTATTTCCGCTCCCGAACCGCGCTTGATTGTCATTCAGCCTTGGGATCCTAATTTAGTGCGCGACATCGAACGGGCCATATCCCAATCACCGCTGGGTATTAATCCGATTGTTGATGGAAAAACAATTCGTCTCCCATTCCCGGCCATGACCGAAGCGCGACGCCTAGAAATGCTAAAAGTTGTTAACGAAAAAGGCGAGGCCGCGAAGGTTAGTATTCGGTCGTTACGCGAAGATGTAATTAAACAGTTGCGGAAATCTGAAAAAGACGGAACGCTATCCGAAGACATGTTGGAAATTGAGTTAAAAAAATTACAGACCGCAGTAGATGAGGCCCTGGCCCAGATTGGAAAGGTGCTAGACAATAAGCGGGTTGAATTGACGAACATCTAGCGTGGTTATTTTAATTTTCATCGTTATCCTCGGCCTGCTGGTATTCGTTCATGAATTTGGTCATTTTAGCGTGGCCCGCCTATCTGGCGTGGCGGTGGAGGAATTTGGTTTCGGTTTTCCACCCCGGTTATTCGGCTGGCGTCGTGGCGGCACGATTTTTTCATTAAACTTAATCCCATTCGGCGGCTTCGTCCGTCTGCAGGGGGAACAAGGTGATCAAGCTAAGCGGTCTGATAGTTTTTCGCAAGCCCGCTATAGCCATCAATTCGCCGTCATGTCGGCGGGGGTGGTCATGAACGTAATTTTAGCCTGGTTTTTATTGACCCTGGCTTTAGTCATTGGGGTTAAAACCGATTCCGCCAGTATTCCGACCCAGTCCTTCGTTCAACGTGACCAACCCCAGGTCGAAGCGACCGTGTCAAAAGACAGTGCGGCCGCGGCCGCCGGCTTAAAAACCGGAGATGTGATCACCGCCGTAAATGGTTTACCATTGACCTCGACCGAGGAAATAATTAATCTAATAAAATCTAAACAATATCCGCCGTTAGTGATAGATTTTTTACGCGGTCAGGTATCTAAGCAAATAAAAATTTTGCCGCGCGCTGAATCGACTTCCCCCCGTTACGGACTGGGCATCCAATCGGTCACGACCGTTCGTTATCCCTGGTACGTGGCGCCCTGGTACGGTTTAAAATCCGTACTGAATTTAATCGGGCAAACGATCGCTGGTTTTTGGCATCTAGTCCACGACCTAATTCTGACCGCTAGTGTCAATCCTGATTTAACCGGGCCGGTCGGCATCGCCGTCTTAACCGGCCAAGTAGTCCAATTCGGTTTTAGCGCCACCTTGCAGTTCATGGCGATATTATCTATCAGTTTAGCGGTCGTTAATTTTTTGCCATTACCGGCCCTCGACGGCGGTCGGGCGGTGTTTCTCACTATCGCCCGCCTGCGCGGCCGACCAATTAATACCCACCTGGAGGGGGCCATTCACACCGTCGGTTTCTATTTGTTACTATCGTTAGTGATTTTACTTAGTATCCGCGATGTGTCGCGTTTCCATCTGTTCGCCCAATTACGCACTCTTTTCCGTTAACCTATGCTTAATCGGATTTTTGGTCGGTTTTCGCACGACATCGGTATTGACCTCGGGACGGCCAACACGCTAGTGTATGTCAAGGACAAAGGGATCGTGATTAACGAACCATCGGTCGTCGCCATCAACACTAAAACTAACCAAGTGTTGGCCGTCGGCGAAGCCGCCCGCCGAATGGTAGGTAAAACGCCAGGTCATATTATCGCCACCAAACCGTTGGTGGACGGGGTCATCTCCGATTTCGAAGTGACGGAAAAAATGCTTAAATATTTTATCGACCAGGTCCACCGTCAATCGATGGGGGTCGTCCCGCGACCGCGCGTGGTGATCGGTATTCCGCTCGGTATTACCGAAGTTGAACGGAAAGCGGTCGAAGATGCCGCCTTACATGCCGGGGCGCGGGAAGTTTATTTAATCGAAGAACCGATGGCGGCCGCGATCGGAGCCAGGTTACCGATCCAGGAAGCTTCCGGCACGATGATCGTCGATATTGGCGGCGGCACGACGGAAATTGCCGTCTTATCGCTGGGCGGCGTAGTTTCCTGGCGGTCGTTGCGCTTGGGCGGCAATAAACTTGATCAAGATATAATTCAATATGCTCGCGAACAATATAATTTGTTAGTGGGCGAACGAACCGCCGAAGACATTAAAATTAAAATCGGGACTGTCTGGGACGACGGTAACCTGGTCGAAACAAAAATGCGCGGTCGGGATTTGATTACCGGTTTGCCGCGGGAAATAAATATCAATAGCAAACAGGTGCATGATGCTTTACAGCGGACCGTCCGGCAAATGGTGGAAAATATTAAGGCGACCATTGAAAGTACGCCGCCAGAATTAGTGGCGGATATCTACGAACGAGGGATTGTGCTGACTGGCGGGGGCGCGTTACTACGCGGTTTAACCGAAGCCATTTTCGCCGAAACGCACATGGCCGTTCATGTCACCGACGATCCGTTGACGGCGGTGGTGCGCGGGACCGGCATAGTTTTAGATGATCTCAAGGTCATGAAAAATGTGTTGGTGATGTCCAGCGAAGATTCGATCAGCGGCGTTTAGCATGTCCTTCCGCACCTGGTTCCGTTGGGGTTGGTTATTAGCCGTGGTGGGGTTAGGAGCTGGAATACTGTGGCCGGTCGGACGCGGTTGGGTTAGCCGATCATTGGTCTGGTCCGGGCAACCGGTGGTGGTCGCCGGTCATTGGATAGGTGATCACTGGCAACTCGGGTTAGCCAACCGGCAAAATAATCGCGCCCGGCAAGACCTACAACGGCAACTCGAGGAAGTTACGTCTCGGCTGTATGAAACTAATCAACAACTGGAAACCACTCGAGCCCTGGTGGCGCTTGACGATTTTTCTCAGGCTAGCAAGCTCCGCCTAATCACGGCCAGTGTTTTGGCTAGTAGTCCAGACTTGGGTGTACGGAGCGTCGTCATAAATCACGGCAGTGATGCCGGTTTAAAAATCGGTCAAGCCGTCGTGAGTGACAATGGTTACTTGACCGGAAAAATCGTGGCCATTCATCAAGCCACCAGCACGGTCTTGCTGATTACGGATCGTCAATCGGTGACCGCCGCCCGGGTGCAAAACGACGACCAAAGTCCCGGTGTAATCCGCGGAGAACGGGGTTTATCCTTACAAATGGAGTTTATCCCCAAAAACGACTTACTCCGGCCGGGCCAGACCGTCGTCACGTCCGGCACCGAATCTTTAATTCCACCTAATTTATTAATCGGCACTTTAGCTAGTATCACCACGCGCAGCGCCGATTTATTTCAGCAAGCGGTGATTACCCCCTCGTCCGAGTTGCAAAGTTTGCGCGTGGTAGCGGTGGTTATTCAGTAACTATGCGCCGACGTTTTATTTTGATCACGTCGGGAGTATTGGTCTACGGGCTGGATTTGTTGTGGGGTGGCGGTTGGTCGTCTTGGCACTTCATCATTAACCCCGGAATTTTATTTGTGATCGGCCTGACTTTAACTGAAGGATTACTGACCGGTTTAATTATGGGGCTGATAATCGGATGGGCGGCACATTTTGTGTCGGTCACCCCCGGTGTTTCGTATTTGTTGGCCTACGGCGCGGCTGCCTTGGCCAGCTGGGTGTTCAGCGTTAAAATTGTGACCAGCCGATCAACCGTCAGTTTTTTGTCTGCAGTCATGGTGACCACCGCGGTTTTTTACCTGACTTTAACGGGCGGTGAAATGGTGTCTAACTTAATCAATCGCCAACGTTTCCATCTACCATTGACCGCCTTACTAATAGCCGGTCTCGTCCAAATATTTATTCACCCGGTGGTGATGCAATTAATCTGGCGACTGAGCGGCCGTGATCGATATGAACGCGTTACGGCCGGAATAAATCATACTTTTTAATCATGGCTCGACTAAATCCCTTTCAGATAAATGACCCCCAGCGCCGGCTTGGATTTTTTAACCAGGCTGATGTACACCAAAACGACATTGATGCCTGGCCCTCGGCGCCAGCCGGATCGGCCACCCTGTTAAACTCCACCCGACCAGTCGGATATTTACTGTGGTTGATGATTCTGACTATGGTTTTTTTACTGGGCCGAATGGTTGAACTGCAAGTAGTTAAAGGTGGACTCTACCGAGCCCAATCAGAAGGCAATCGCATCCGGACGGTGACCACGCCCGCACCGCGCGGCGCAATTCTTGATCGTCAGGGAATAGTCTTAGCCGACAATATTCCCAACATCATTGCCACCGTCACGCCGGCCGATTTACCAAGCGCCCCAGGTGAACGAGTAGCCTTATACCAACGCTTATCGTCAACATTTGGTTTGACGGCGGACGAAATAAAAAAAATTGTGGAAGCGAAACAACTGCGGAGCACCGATCCGGTCCCATTATTGGAACACCTGACTTACGAGCAGGCGACCCAAGCGATGGTCGCGGTGGCCGACTTGCCGGCCGTCAGAATCGTCAGTCTGCCGGATCGAACTTATCCGTTAGCGGCCAGTGCGGCCGCGATCATTGGTTATACCGGTCGGGTGACTAACCAGGAAATTAAAAGTCATCCGGAATACGATTCGTTGAACATGGTTGGTAAAACCGGATTGGAAATAACCTATAACCAGCAATTAACCGGACGCGACGGGACGCGGCAAGTAGAACGCGACGTCCATAACCGTGAACAACGCGTTATCTCACAACAAGAGGCGCAACCGGGTTTAACCGTCGTCAGCTCGATTGATAGCGGTTTACAAAAAATATTATCCGATCATTTACAATCCACCGTCAACGCGCTCCATAGTCCCGGCGGGGCCGCGATTGCTATCAACCCGAACAACGGCGAAATATTGGCCTTAACTAGCGCGCCAAGTTACGACGATAACTGGTTTGTATCCAGCGGCCACAGTCAGGATGTGACCTCCGTCCTAACTAACTCGCGTCAGCCACTTTTAAACCGCGCCATTTCCGGACAATACCCGTCTGGCTCGATTATTAAGCCAATCATTGCTTCGGCCGCCTTGTCTGAACGGATCGTGACTCCCTCCACTACCGTCCTGAGCGTCGGCGGTTTCAAAGTTGGTAATGATTTCTTTCCGGATTGGAAGGCCGGCGGCCATGGCGTCACCAATATCATCAAGGCCTTAGCCGAATCGGTCAACACCTATTTTTATGCGGTCGGCGGCGGCTACGACCAGATTGTCGGTCTGGGGGTTGATCGAATAGTAACGTACTTACAAAAGTTCGGCTGGGGTCGGGCCGCCGGCATCGATTTGCCGTCGGAAGCCGATGGTTTTCTGCCGACCAAGGACTGGCGGACATCGACCAGGAAGTCACCCTGGAAATTGGGTGACACTTACCACTTAGCCATCGGCCAGGGTGACCTGGAAGTGACTCCGTTGCAGATCATTGATGGTATTAGCGCCATCGCTAACGGCGGAACTTTATACGAGCCACACATCGCCACGATGATAAAAAATTCCGATGGCCAAGTGATGCAAACCATAAAACCAAAAAAGCTGAGCACCGACGTGGTTAGTCAGTCAGTCTTAAACACCGTCCGGACCGGTTTACGGGCCGGCGTATTGAGCGGCAGTTCACGCGCCTTACAAAGTTTACCGGTTAGTAGCGCTGGTAAAACCGGCACGGCCCAGTTTGGTAATCAAGGAAAAACGCACGCTTGGTTCGCCGCCTATGCGCCCTTTGAACATCCCACCATCGCCATCGTTGTTTTAGTCGAAGCTGGCGGCGAAGGCAATGCGACCGCTTTGCCGATCGCGCAGGACGCTTTGCAATGGTATTTCACTGCCGGGGCCGGTAAACCCGGTAATTAATTGTTTCTGGCGGCCTGTGGATAACCACTTATTGATCCTGGCCTAGCGGGTTGACACCATTTCTTCCATAGCGTATCATCAGCTCCTGTCCGTCCCGCGGGGTCGGAATATTTAGAGAGTCAAATAGTTAATATGGCAGAACACATCACCTATTTAACGCCGGACGGCCTGGATAAACTCAAGACTGAGTTAGACCTTTTGGTCCATACCCGCCGCAAAGAAATCGCTTCCCGTATCCAAGAGGCTAAAGAACTTGGCGATTTGTCGGAAAATGCCGAATATCAGGAGGCCAAAAACGAACAGGCCTTTAACGAAGGCCGGATTGAGGAATTAGAAGCGACGTTACGGAACGTCGAAGTAATTAATGATAAAGAGACAGGGAATGGCGTGGCTAAGGTTGGTTCGGTCGTCCATACCAACAATGGCCAACCGCACGTTTTACGCATTGTCGGTTCAAACGAAGCTGACCCCTCCAGCGGGAAAATTTCCAACGAATCACCGCTAGGACAATCACTGCTCGGGAAACGAACGGGCGAAGCGGTGACTGTGGCCACCCCGCGCGGACAGGTGATATACAAAATAACCAAGGTCGAATAACCACCGCCTAAACATTGCGGCTGGCGCGTTTTTAGGCTATCCTAAAGACATATGGCCGAGCAAAATGATCAGGATATTATCCGAGCTAAGCGCCGTCACGATCTGCTGGCGGCCGGGGTTAACGTTTATCCCGCTCGGAGCACCCGCCAACAAACCATTAAACAAATTTTAGCAGTTTGGACAGACAGAAAAAACGTTACTATCGCTGGCCGTCTGCGGGCAATTAGATCGCAAGGCGGTTCAGCTTTTTTGCGCTTGGATGATGAGACCGATGAAATTCAAATTTTTATCCAAAAAAAGAATTTAACAAATTTCGCTGATCTAATAAACCAAATGGATTTGGGCGACTTCCTTGACGTCCGCGGCACGACTTTTATCACCAACCGCGGCGAAAAAACTGTTGATGCGACTGAAGTTAGCTGGCTCGGTAAAGCGCTACGGCCGTTACCGTCAACCTGGCACGGATTAGCGAACGTGGAAACACGTTACCGTTTCCGCGAACTTGATACTTTGGCCAATCCAGAAGTTAAGGCTATTTTTAAAACTCGTGGGCAGATACTAAATGCCGTGCGGCAGTTTTTAGTTGAGCGTGAATTTCTGGAAGTTGAGACGCCGATGTTACAGTCTATTCCCGGCGGCGCGACGGCCCGACCTTTTATTACTCACCACAACGCGCTCGACATCGATCTGTATTTACGGATCGCGCCTGAGCTGTACCTCAAGCGATTGATCGTGGGCGGTTTTGGCCGCGTTTTTGAAATCGGACGCAATTTTCGTAACGAAGGTATC
>JBGPHQ010000024.1:0-10926 GCA_041484505.1 Patescibacteria group bacterium | reverse complement strand
GGTTTTCGAACACGCGCTCGTTCGAGCGAACATCAATAAACCCGCGACCTTTCACAGTCTCCGCCACAGTTTTGCCACTCACCTACTGGAAAACGGCGTTGATGTACGCTACGTTCAAGAGCTCCTGGGTCATCAAAACATTCGGACCACGCAACTCTACACGCATGTGACCAATCCAAAGCTGAAGCAGATTCAAAGTCCGCTGTAACAGATTTTCATACATGTTCCGACTGGAACCGCCGACTGCCCCTAGGCGTGATCCTTCCGTCCTACCATCCGGCGGCGGCGCTGTACAATGGTTCGATGCGGCAGACACTGATGTACGATTTAAGAAGATTCCGTTGGTGTTGAATAAACTTAAGACCGCCATTTAAGGGTTGGCGACGAAGGAGAGACTCGTCACCGCCGTCGCGGTCAGGTCCTCTTCTGCTTAAGTGGTGCCGCGGGCGGGAGTCGAACCCACATGGCCTTTCGACCAGAGGATTTTAAGTCCTCCGTGTATACCATTCCACCACCGCGGCATATGATAACTGCTGGAGTATAGACAAAACTCTTAGTTTCAGCAACCCCCATACCCTTAAAAAGAAGTTCGTTTACTAGGGCTATTTCTTACCGATAGATGTATTCTACTTTTTGAAACGTGTTTCTCAGATGTATCTTTAGTTGCTTTCTTCCGGCTCCCCCTTTAAGACACTGTTCACGTTGCTTTACTTCAGCTTCAGACAGGTAAGCTTCTTTGTAAACCAAACGTCACGGACGGCGATATCGTGTTGATTTCACTTCCCCGTTCATATACTGCTTAAACCGTCTGGGTAGGTCAGCAGTATAACCAATATATAGTTTGTTATCTTTCAGACTAAATAAAATGTATACAATAAACATAGCTGTAGTTATTAAGCCAAGCCCGTCTATCGTCTGGTCGCGCTAAGCGCGATGGAGCGGGCGACCGGGATCGAACCGGCGACCTCTTCCTTGGCTAAGCCCAGCACCACTTGCTCAATCTGATCGGGTTATTTTGGAGCGGGCGACCGGGATCGAACCGGCGACCTCTTCCTTGGCAAGGAAGCGTTCTACCACTGAACTACACCCGCAGAAGAACACTTTTCTTAACCCGGATCACTATTGTATTGAGCAAGTGGTGCTGGGTACCACTGAACTACACCCGCAAGGTGTTCTTTTATTCGTTATTCAGGCCTGACCAGTACGAGTATCGTCACTGCCCGGCGGAGCCGGGTCCGGCTTCGTCGGAAAATACACCCGCGTGGGTTGTAAACTTTCTGGAGGCCTGGAGGAGATTCGAACTCCTGATAGAGGTTTTGCAGACCTCTGCCTTACCACTTGGCTACCAGGCCACACGTAAGACATTCCGATTTTTGAGGTTTCGTATTGGGTTTTGTCCCGCCCCAGTATTCCCTTAGAGATTCTGGCGGGATGCCGCCATCCGCGGCGGCACAGACCTCTGCCTGGACTTTACCCCGCCCACAGGCGGGGACTTGGCTATCAGGCCGCAAGTGCGAAGCGCGCGCGTACTGTACCACATATTTGCATATGCACTCAAGACACGCAGGTTTATTTTCAACGGTAAGTTTGGATCTATAATACTGGGAAGGTGGCCAATAAAAAACTTGACAAAATCATAAAAATAAGGTATACTAGGGGTTAATATACATCGGGCCGGTCCAAAACAGATCTCCCGATAAAAACAGAAAGGAGGTGTGAATATGAATTTCTACACAATTTCTGCTAGCGCCTGGAACACGGCCTTTTCGAATTTGTGGAACAATATGGTGACGGCCGTTCCGACTTTCGTAGTGGCGCTGGTGGTGTTTTCTTTAGGCTTGTTGGTCGCCGGCGCGTTGGGCGCCCTGGCGAAAAAGATCATCAAAGTTTCTAAGCTTGATCAAGCGGTCGAGAAAGCCGCCGCGTTCATGCGCCTGCAAACTTTGGGTTTCACCATGCACTTCGCGTCATTGGTAGGTTTGGTGGTGCAGTGGTTCCTAGTCATCGTGACCTTAGTGGCGGTGGCGGACATCCTCCATCTGGCCCAAGTGAACGTCTTCTTCAGCCGCGTTGCGCTCTACCTCCCTAATGTGCTGGTGGGCGTGCTGTTACTTGGTTTCGGATTAGTGTTGGCCCGTTTTATCGGCCAAGTCGTCGAGCGCGGAGTTAAGTCTTCGCGTTTGCCGTCGGCTTCGGCCGGCGCGTTGGCGATGATGGCCGAATGGTCGGTCGTCATTTTCGCCGTGATGGCCACCTTAGTCCAACTCGGGGTGGCTAGCCGGATGATCGAAATCCTCTTCACCGGTCTGGTGTTAGGCTTCTCGATTGCCTTCGGGCTAGCTTTTGGTCTCGGCGGCAAAGACCAGGCTCGCGCTTGGCTGGAAAAAGTCAGTCGCGATATGGGTAAATAGTTTTAAACCCTCACCTCCCCGCACCACCAGTGCGGGTAGTTGGGTTTTTTTAATTGGCCGGTGGCCAGCGCGTGAAATTAGGTCAAAAAAATAGCGTTACGCTGATCACCCCGAAGCCAGGGTGGAAACGTAACGCGAAAGGACGAATGATACCTGTCTAGTCACACCGGGCGACGCTCATGATCTCGCAGTTCGGAGTGGTGCACTCCCGAGCATGGATGATCCTGGCCCTGGCGCGGACGGTGTGAACCGAAGCGCGGGGCACCTGTTCGATCCGACCACAAACGAATGTGACTGCCCAGGCTCTAAGTTTGGGCTGATTTTGCCCGGCCGCGCTACGAGCCCGTTCCTTGGCGGCGTCTATGATCGGTTTGATGCGCTGGCGGATTTGCGGTCTCCGCTGAACGGCAGATTTGCCCATCGGTGCGCCTCCGGTGGTGGAAAACGTTTTAGCAATGTACGTCACCGACCGATTCATGTCAAGCCGTAAATATTCGGCCGCTGGTAATAAGTGATCAGAGATGTGGTGAGCAGAAACTAACCACACTCTCGACGGGCGAGAGTGTGGTGACCATACTTAGATAAAATGTTAGGACAGAATCTCGATGGTCACCGTGCGGACACCCCATTGTGTGGCGGCGTGGCGTGACGGCATCCAGATATCTATCCGTTTTGATCCCCACTTGGTATTCATCCGATCTTCAACCGTGAAGACCTGATCGCCATAATATGTAGGAATACGGACCTTGGTCCCGAACGGCAAGCTGTTGATGGCAATGATTCCGTCGCGCACCTGCTCGCCCGAGGCGGTGGTGTAGGGATCATTATCGGTTTGATCGACCGTGGAAGAGTAGGCGCTAGCCCGGACCGTCATAGTCTTTTTGACGATCAGCGGTCGGTCGGTTGGTTCAGGCAAGGTGGTTAGAGAGCTGGTTTGTTTCTCGGTCGGTTGGTTTTGGACTAAGACAGGGTGGCTATTTCCAGTGCTGTCCGAAGGAGAAACGAGTTGCGCCTTAGCCGTGGACGGAACGATGATGTTCAGTACCAGGGCCGCGGTGACTACGATCAGGTAGCGTCGCAGGCGCTTCAACTGCTTGCGACTGTGCATTGGCCGCGGGTCAATGGTGAGTCCGTAGCAGAAAGTAAACCGAGCTACGGGGGTCGACGCCCAGCCGCCGACATACAAAAACACCCTAGAGACACTAGGAGTGCTGGGACGTGCCACCTTAGCAGAGGACGCAGATTATGTCAATACTATGAATCCCTAAAACTCTAATAATTGGCTAATCATAGCCAATTATTATGGGTGTTGAAAACATATATTGGCCGCCCGCGAACCTGGTTCAGGAATCTCGCGGTGATTTTGAGAAAACGCCCTTAATTGTTTGCCAGGCGCTACGCCGATGTTCCGGCGTTTTCAACAGCGCATATAAACCGGGCAAAATCGACAGGAAAATGATGATAGCGATGATTGGTAGCAGGTATTGATCAATATTTGTGACCTTTTCACCCAGCCAGAAACCGGCCCCGACCAGACCCCCCACCCAGACCACGCCGCCGATGATATTGTAGATGATAAGTTTTGGATAAGACATGCGGCCGATACCGGCAACCACCGGCACAAAAGTGCGTATAATCGGAATGAATCGCGCCAGAATAATGGTTTTCCCACCGTGTTTTTCATAAAAAGTCTCGGCCTTCTCCAAGTTTTCCCGCTTAAAAAAACGGGAATCTTCACGGGCGAACAAGCGCCGGCCCCAGCGCAACCCGACTGCATAACCAACGCTGACACCGGTGATGGCGGCGACCAAGAGCAAAAACATCACTAGCCAAACGTTAAACAACCCCTGCGCCGCTAGCACGCCGGCGGCGAACAGCAAACTATCGCCCGGCAGGAAGAAACCGACCAGCAAACCGCACTCGGCGAAAATAATGGCGGTCACCAGAATATAGCCGCCGATCGCGCCGGCCGAGTGGAGAGCGACGGTGGGGTGGATAATGGCAGACAGAAGATTGCTCATGCGTTGATTAAGTAAATTGAGATGATTAGGATAATTGTGCTAAACTGGACAGGAAGTATATCTTAAGTAAACATTGAAGACAATCATTATGCCCCCCACCCCTCACCACCGCCCATCCTGGGACGATTATTTCATGGCCATCGCCCGGATTGTAGCCACCCGGAGCACCTGCGACCGGCTCGAGGCCGGGGCCGTGCTAGTGAAAAATAACCGCATCATATCTACCGGGTACAATGGTTCACCGCCCGGCTTGCCCCACTGCGACGAGGCGGGCCACTTGATGGAAGAAGGACATTGCGTCCGGACTATCCACGGCGAACATAACGCCATTCTTCAAGCGGCGACTATTCCCGGCGCTTCAACCGAGGGTTCGACCCTGTACACCAAGCATACATTTTGCATCCACTGCGCTAAATACATCGTGGCCGCCGGGGTCGGGCGGGTGGTGTACGGCAATGTATACCGCAACGCTTTTTGTATTGACTACCTCAAACAGGCCGGGATCCGGGTTGATAAATATAAATCGGACCAGGACTGGAATCACCGGTTGGCTGAACTATTTTCTCATGACATTGAGGAACGAACAGCCAAGGAAGGCAACGTTAAGTTAGTTTGACCCCCGGCCGTCGTAATCGCCTCGTTTACTCGGCGCTCACTTCCTCCCTCCCCCTGAGTACAGGCGGAGAGTATAAAAAAACCGTCGCGGGCTAGGCGGCGGCATGTATCGAATGGCAGTCACCGGTTCGGTCGCGGACATGGTAGTGTCCGATCACCTCGATGAAGGTCGAGTTAATGAACAGCTGGCCCCGGAATGAATGAACATCGCCACCGTGCATGTCACCGAAGGAGGCGATTTTAATCGGGACGTTGACCAAACTGCCGTCTGCTTGTTTCAGCGTAAAGGTGCGAGTTTGTCCGACGTCATTGTCTGTGAGGTCCGCGGGTCCATCCGCAATGGACCAAGCGCGGAACATGTGGACTCCTTTGGAGTTGGATGACAAGAACTAACAGCTAAGGTGTAGCCTATTAGTCAGTATCCGTCAAGGCTTAGACTAAGCCCGGCCGATGATCAGCGCTTCGTTTTTATCAAGCGCCCAGCGCGTGACTTCGTCGGTGGACAATGCTTGAACGAAGCGATCGCGCGTGACTGTCCAGCCAGCCGCTTTTAAACGTTCAAAAAAATCGCGGCCGTAAATGCGGACGTGATCAGTTTGGCCGAAGCGACGTAAGCGTTCGCCGGGGTCGGTGATGTTTGGGTCTTCATCGGTGGTGGCTCGACTTTGATCAACCGGCGTCTGGAGAATTGCCCAGCCGCCTGGTTTCAGCACTCGCCGCAGTTCATGCATGGCGGCGCGATCATCAGGAATATGCTCAAACACATGATTACAAAAAATAACATCAAAGCTCGCGTCAGGCAGATCGAGCCTAGTGATATCCATCTTACGCATCGCTAGGGGGGACTCGAGGTCGATGCTCAGGTAGTCTAGGTTCGGGAGAGCCCGCAGTTTTTTCTGAAGTATTTCCTCGGGAGCGACGTCAAGGACTTTATATGGCATGATAAAAAGATCGGTTTTCTGCTGCAAGTAAAGCCAAATCAGTCGATGACGCTCAAGCGATCCGCATCGCGGACAGCGGGCGTCGGGGCGTCGCGCGACACCGGCTGGCATGAGCGCTCGGAATTTTCCGCCGCAACACGGACACTCGTACTTATGGCCACGCATAGTCGAGGCCTGGAAGTACTCTAAGACGCGATGAAGCCGATACCGCGCGCCGCCGGGGGTGAGTTGTGGGATGGTAGACAAGAAATTTTTAGAGCAGGTAACCCCGCTGAGCGGGGTCTCATTAGCTTATCGCGCCGCGATGGGTAACCAATACTTATCTTAGACTAGACTGGTCTTTTCTTGGAGCAGGTAAGGAGAGTCGAACTCCTCTCATCAGCTTGGAAAGCTGAGGTAATACCGATATACGATACCTGCATCAAGAAAAGACCAATGATGTCGCAGCGGGATCCCGCCAGAACTGTTCATTAACCGTAGGAGCGGGAGAAAGCTGAGAGCCTGTTCTGAGGGACGAGGGATAATAGCGGATGTACGATACTCGCTCGCGTGAATAGTGTAATGAATCGCTCTAAATATATCAAGACCAACCGGACGAGGCTATTTTCTCTGGGCCGATTGTTTTTTTGCAAAGTACCGCCAAACAATTGGATCGAGGTAGTGGCGATAGGCCTTTGGATTAGCGCGGATTTGGCTGGCCGAAACTGGAACCTGGCGTCTAGCCTTATCAACGACGACATGAACCGATCCTAAAAGTTCGGCGTAACGATCGCCGTAATCTTCGGAAGAAAAAACAGCGTCGGGCGGAGCCGCCAACGTGTCCAACGTCGCGCGGACCCAGGCGCGGTCATCAGTCACCGGGAAGGTGACGAATAGAATGGCCACGGTCGCCGACGGGTACAAATTTCGGAGCCAATCCGACCGGAGCGTGGCTTCGATTGGATCATCATCTTGATGGCAGACCAGTAAAGTCAGGTGGCCAGCTTGCTGGAGAGCCGTGGCGATCACTAATTTATGGCCATGATGTGGTGGCATGAACTTGCCGATGACCAGGCCGGTGGAAAAGCGCGGGATGTTCATGGCGCTAGGCTAAGCCCGCCCAGCCGAAAGTTTTCAGGTCCACAAAAAGATTGCCCTCGCGCTCTTGCACCTCGACGCCTTCTTGCCGCAGTAACATCGCTTGCAACTCTTTCGGCGCGTGCATATTTTCGATCGAAATCATTCCGGCTTTATTGACTACTCGTTGCCAGGGAACCTTACTACCGGGTTTTAGGGCCCGCAGGGCCCAACCGACAACTTGGGAAGCGCGAGGACTACCGATCAAGGCGGCGATTTGGCCGTAGCTGGCAACTTTGCCTTTCGGCACGCGCCGCACCATCCCGTAAATTTTGAAGTATAAATTTTGGCCGCGCGGCATAGATTACACCATATCACAAGCAATCCGGATCATCAAAGATGCGCTATCTTGAAAATGCGATGGAATTATGATACGGTAGCCCCGCACCAGTCGCGCACATATATTATTATCACTTGATGCGGCCGTAGCTCAGCTGGATAGAGCGTCTGGCTTCGGACCAGAAGGTCGGGGGTTCAACTCCCTCCGGCCGCACCAAGTGAACGTAAATGTCGCTTCGGTTTGGGATCGGACCAGAAGGATGGGGGTTTCCGGCGAAGCCCCACCCCAAGAAGGTGCGGGACAGGCCGGGTCAGGCTGTGCCTGACGAGCCCCTCCGGGCGCACCAAACTAGTCGCGAAGCGGCACCAAATAAAGCTAGTCTCCCGGGAGAGTTTTTAGCAGTCACCAACTTTAGTAATCAAATATCCGGAGTGGGAATTGAGATGGAAGAGTGTGGTCCGGCCCTCATTGCGGGAAAATGAAACTTGATGTAGGATAGTGTTTAATCAAGAGTTGTTCTTCGACAACTAACCGGAGACCGTCATGAAGAAGAAAACCATTACCTCCCTGCTCGGACAGGTCTTGCAAAAAATTGCCCCCCGCATCGGAGCCATCGTAGTTATGGAGCCGGTCTGGAAAGTCGTTGGCCAAATCATCTATCGAGACGGCCAGAAAAGATACTTCAGATATTCAAGCCTTGACCTAAACCCCCTAGGCGCTTCGGAGGTCGCTAAGGACAAGGACTACGCCAACTTCTTTATGAACCGGATGGGGTATCCGATCGTACCTGGAAGCCGGACGTTTTACTCGAAAGAATGGGCCACAGCGATTGGTGCGCCTCGCCGCAACATTGAGGCGGCGTATCGTTATGCGCAGAAGCTAGGATTTCCGGTCATCGTCAAACCAAACAGCGGCAGTCAAGGTGCGGCGGTGGCCTTGGTCCATACCAAGCGGGAGTTTTACCGGGCAATGCGCGTAGTCTTTAAACGAGATCATGTGGCTCTCGTTCAACAGCAAGTGCGGGGAAAAGATTACCGCTTGGTGGTCCTGGACCACCGGGTAATCTCCGCCTATCAGCGGATACCGTTCAACGTAGTTGGGAACGGTATCGCCACCATCAACCAACTCTGGCGGGAAAAACATCGGCGTTTTACCGCGGCGAACCGCGATACAAACACCAAACCGGATGATCCGAGAATTGCGGCCAAGCTCAAGCGTCAGGGGTTGAGCCTAATATCTGTTCCAGCCAAGGGTGAGTGCGTTTACCTCTTGGATAACGCTAACTTGTCCGCCGGCGGGGACGCGGTGGACGTCACGACCACGGCCCATCCGGCGTTTAAACGAATCGCCATCCGCGTGACTGAAGACATGGGACTACGCCTCTGCGGCGTTGACCTCATGGTGGCCGGCGATATCAGCAAAAAACCAGGCCGGTACTGGATCCTCGAAATCAATTCCGCGCCAGGACTGGATCATTACGCGCAAACCGGGCGGACCCAGGGAAAAATCGTCGAGGACCTATATCTCGAAGTTCTCAAAAGTATGAGGAAATAGTCAATCCGCGCCGAGACATTGTTCATCTCGGCGTTTTTTTGTATACTATGGGCATGAAACCTTGACCCGATGCCAGGCACATCTCCGCTATTTGCCTCACTACTAACACCAGCCTAAACATTATGAACCATAGACAACGATACCTGACCACCAGAAACCTGCTGTTCATCGCGATTTTTACGCTGATTGGAAGTATCGCCCTTCAGATTCCCGTGGCGCAGTCGGCGGGATCAAAGGTGCAGTTTACGGTCTATGACGCCTTCGCGCCGATTGCAGGCGCCTTCATCGGAACTATCCCGGGAGTCATCGCGGTTTTTCTGATGCAACTCTTTAACTTCCTGGTGCACGGAGCTCATATTGTAGACACGGGGACGATTGTTCGTTTTTTCCCAATGCTTTTTGCGGCCCTCTACTTCGCCAAGAAAGGCAAACTCAATATCATCGTGCCCATCATCGCCATCGTGGCCTTTGTAGCCCACCCCATTGGTAGAACCGTCTGGTATTACGCGCTTTTCTGGATCATTCCGATGGTCACGTATTTTCTGCGCGACAGATTCTTGCTGGCCCGAGCGCTTGGCGCAACATTTACGGCTCACGCCGTCGGTGGGGCGCTGTGGATTTGGGTCTTTTCGCTTCCTGCGCCGATCTGGAATTCACTCATTCCGGTCGTCGTTGTTGAACGAATTCTGTTTACCCTAGGGATGGCCGGTTCTTTTCTACTCGTCAACAATCTTCTCGGTCTGCTAGAAAAGAAACACCTGCTCAATCTCGGTTTTCGTGTTAACCAGAAGTACCTGATTCACCCGCTACGTGATAATTAGGAAGCAAAAATTCGGACCCTCGTCTAAAACCCGTTTTATTGCTTTCGTCGCCACTAGCGCTGACGGGCGAATCTCACTCACCAATAAAACCTTGCCAGACTGGACCAGTCAGGAAGATTGGCGATTTTTTCAAACTTCACTGGCGCAGGTCGAAGCCGTTATCGTTGGTCGGAATACCTACCAAGCCGCTGTGGCGCCATTACGTAAACGCCATACTTTTGTTCTCACTAGTCAACTGAAGAAAACGCAACGCCGCGGAACCGTCATTTTTGTGAATCCTAATCAGGTTGATCTGGCGGCGCTTCTTCAGCCATACAAGACCGTGGCCGTCCTCGGAGGGGGGCTGGTCTATGGCGCCATGCTGGAGCGCCATATGCTTGACGAAATCTATATCACCATTGAGCCCCTAATTTTTGGCCGCGGGAAAGAGATGTTTATCGGCTCTACTCGCACCACGAGACTCCAGCTCTTATCGGTGCGGCGGCTTAACCGTTCCGGAACACTGCTTCTCCATTATCGAATTAAGCGCTAAGTAGTTATGATTATCAAGCCGATTAAAACTCGCGTCTTTCAAGAGGGCGAGGACCTGTTTCCTTTTATCACGCGCTATCTCCAGAAACTTTCCGAACGGTCGGTGGTGGTTGTGACTTCAAAAATTGTCTCGCTGGCCGAAAAAAGAGTAGCTCTAGCCGGGAATGTCCAGACTAAGGAAAAGCTCATTCGCGCCGAAAGCGAGTTTGCCTTACCGACTAAGTATGTCTGGCTCACTATCAAAGACGGCATGGTCATGGCTTCAGCCGGAATTGATGAGTCCAACGCCAACGGTAAGCTCATACTTTTACCAAAAAATAGTTTCCGGACCGCGGCCCTGCTACGCCAGAAGTTACAACAGAAATATGGGATTAAACATCTAGGGGTCCTTATTACCGACAGCCGCACCATACCGCTCCGCGCCGGGGTAACTGGCGTGGCGCTCGGATACGCGGGTTTCCGTGGGGTGAAAGACTATCGTGGCACACCCGATATTTTTGGCAGAAAGTTTAAATTTTCTCGCACCGATGTCGCTGACAGTCTGGCCACGGCCGCCGTGCTGGTGATGGGGGAAGGGAATGAGCGGCAACCTTTGGCAATTATTGAAAAGACGCCGATTGAATTTTGTGATAAAAT
>JBGPHQ010000023.1:0-11410 GCA_041484505.1 Patescibacteria group bacterium | reverse complement strand
CGCCATCAAACATCGCTCAGCCAGCACGAAGCCGAATTGAAGCAAACTGAACGGGAATTCCTGGCGCTGGAAACAGAACTGCAAAAACTTCAAGCCCAGTGGCAGGAGCAAGTAACCGTGCCTGAATTAAAACAATCGGTGGCCGCTTTTTTTGCGAAGTTTGAGACTTTTGTCAACCGCCTGTCCGAACAGCCCAGCCTCAATGCGGCGGCAGTCAAATCCCAGGCGCAAAAACTCCAGACCGAACTAGCAATCATTAACCAGCGGCTCGGCGCCGCTAACGCCAGCGCCAATCCCGAACAGTTAACGGCGGCCCAGCGCCGGATAGTAGCCGCCGCCAAAGAACGCCAGGAGCGCGCGCAAGCGGTCATGCGCCTCCAATCCGATCAACAACTAGCGGCCCAACAGGACGCGCAGTTAGCCGCGCAGGAAAAGAAATGGCAGGTCGAAATGGACGGCCTCCAGCAAGAAGTTTCGGTCCATGAACTAGCCAAAACTAATCCCGACGCGGCCTACGCCGCTTACGTGGCCGAGGCCAAGAAAATCGCCCGCGAACTGGGCAGTACTGACGACCGCCTAAAAGCCGTGCGCGAAGAAATCAACAATTTTAACACGTTAGAAACCACCAAAAAAGAACGGCTGTTCGCGCTCCAAAAGGAATTCCGCTCGACTCAGCACCACCTCAACGCAGCCACGCACGAAGTGAATGAGTTACAGATTAAATTGGCCCGCGTTGAACAGCGGCTGGAAGATTTGAAACATGAAATCGGACAAACGATGGGTCAGGCCGCGGTCGCGACCGTCGAAAAATCTTCCGGTGAGATTAGTGAGGGCGACGTGACATTATTAGCCGAAGAAATCGGCCATTTAACCAAACAACTTCAGTTAATCGGCGGCATCGATGAGACGGTGACCCAGGAATATTCGGAAACGAACGAGCGCTGGGAGTTTCTGTCAAAACAGGCGGCCGATTTGAAATCCGGGATCGCTTCGTTAGAAAAAGCCATCACCGAATTAGACGAAGTTATCACTCAGAAATTTGACACGGCTTTCAAAAAAATTAATCACGAATTCAACACCTATTTCCGCACGTTGTTCCGCGGCGGGCGGGCCGAACTAGCGCTAGTGAAAGAAGTTTTGCGCTCCGACGACGACATTACCGAAGCCGAAGCGGCGCTGGCCGAAACTAACGGCGACACTTCGGCCGCACCGGTCGCCAAGCAGTTGAAAAACGAAGAAAAAGTAGTCACCGGCATTGACATCAAAGCCACGCCGCCGGGCAAAAAACTCCAATCGGTCGCGATGTTGTCCGGCGGCGAACGCGCGCTGACCTCGATCGCGCTCCTGTGCGCCATCATTTCCAACAATCCCTCGCCGTTCGTGGTGCTCGACGAAGTTGACGCCGCCCTCGACGAAGCCAACTCTCAGCGCTTCGCCGCCATTCTCGACCAACTAGCTCACAAAACCCAGTTCATCACCATCACTCACAACCGCGCCACTATGGAAAAGGCGAGTATTCTCTACGGCGTGACCATGGGTGATGACGGTGTGTCGCAGTTACTGTCTGTGAAGATGGATCAAGTGGAAGAGATCATCCGAAGCTACGGAAATCGGTAGGGGCACAGCGCACACTTTTCCCGCCCCTCATAAGCATGCAAAAGCAGGCGGGACCCCGCCTCGCGGCGGTGGCTAGTAGGCGCGGATGAAAAATGAAAACTGTTGATTAATAAAAACGATATTTTTTTCGCTCTTTTCTTTAGTATGATACTAAGTTTACGGAATAGTTTATGGGGCGGTAGCTCAGCAAACCATTGTTTTTCCCAGGAGCTGAAGCACAAGTATAACCGTCGTAGTTATCAATTTGTGGCGCCGAGCGAGTGAATACTCCGCCCACACCGTTAGAGTTGAGAATATATACGGTCGTTCGACCTGGAGCTTCCAGGTGGGCTAACAAAGCGTATGACTGGTTCAGGATAGAGTCATCAAAAGGAGTGATGTAGTTGTAATCATACTCGTTAAAGTTTGTCGTTGGACTGGACGGCAGGCTATTAAGATACCTAGGCACTATGGCGCTGGTGAAAAAATTTGGGTTCGTCGCGTCGCCCACCGGCGTGGCTGTATCACCGGAAATGGGGTTGGCGGGGTAACCACCAAAGTCATCGTAATACAACACCAAAGCAGTTTTGATTTGGGCCAGATCAGACTTTCGTTTCGCGTCACGCGCTTTTTCCCGAGCGCCATTGAGGGAAACCAAACCAATCGCCGACAGAATACCGATGACAGCGATGACGACCAACAACTCGATTAGTGTAAAACCTTTATTTGTGGTTTGTTGCATCTGCTTTTCCCTCTCTAGATAATAAAGCTACGGTTAACTATGGTCAAGGATAACATGGGGCGGTTCACGAAGATAGTTTAGAAAAAAATCCCCCCTTTCCATAAGTGGGAAAAATCTGATTTTTATCAGTCCGGTCCAATCGATAATACATCTCGTTTTATTCGGGCAGGACGTGTGGCACATCGAAGTTACGAGAATAGAATAAGGGTAGATCGCACATTTTTCACGCCTCCTCAGACCCCGGCATGAGCTCAGGCGAACGCCTACCGAACTGGGCGGGGCCCCTGCCAGACGGCGGGCGGGCCAAGCAGTGGCTAGTGGGCGCGGATGAAAAGCTTAAGTCGAGGAGATTATTCGACGGCACGGAAACCGATAATACACTTGGTCGTCGCGTTGAGCTGGTCGAACCACGGAAACACGGGAATCGGTAGGATTGACAATAGATATGCCTGCGTGATAGAACGGTGGGGCTCTTTGACATTGATCAATCCTGGTTCTGTCCACACACTGGGGGAGGATTCCATGAAGTTTGAAATTCAGGACCGTTCGAGTCTCGTGATCATGCTGACGGGCAGTTTGGCCGATCATTCGCTTGAGGCGAAGCGACTAGTCCTGGAGGTGGTCGACGCCAAGGTTAACTACTTGAATATCCTGCTCGACTGCGCCGAGGTCACGGACATTGGTAAGTCCGCCCTGCGGGTAATCGAGACGGTGAATCAGGTGTCTAAGCGACAGGCCAATCGTACGAATTTCGGCGATCGGATCGTCCTGGTGGCGGCTTCCGACTCCGTTCAGCGCGCTGTAACCGCCCACGGCCTCAACCTCAAGAACTACCCTTCGGTGGACGACGCGATGAGAGACATCGAGGCTTTCCATACCAAGCGGGAACAAGGTTGGTCCTAGCACGATTCCGGGTCAGCCGGATGCTGACATTCTTAGGAGGTGCTACATGCACAAGCTTCTCTACGTCGCACTCATCCTTCTGACCGTGCTACTCGTCGCAGGCTACTTTTCCCAGCGGGTTGGCCAGCCGGTTGGGAATAGAACGTATGAGGGTTACATCTGCGAGTTGATGGGTGACCAGCACAGCGCCGACGTCTACGTCCGAGTCTGCTACCTACCCGACGACGCCATAGAGGAGCGTCATACCTCTGTAGTAATGAGCAACGCGCAGCTTGATGCTCGCGGTCTGCACGAAGGTAGCGACGTGCTGGTCGTCCTCGACCGCGACGGCTCGGTCCGCATCCAGTAGAACATGTCAACTAGGAGCTGGCACTTGTTGTCAAGGAATACCACCTAGATTCCTCCCGTCCCAACAATTGACCGCCCTGAGTAAGAGCGGTCCTTTTTTATTTTTCGCGAAAAAATAAGGCGGCTGGCTAAATGCTCCAACCGCCCTTCTCGGAATGTGATAGACAGCTCGCTGACCGTTGAAACCCAGGCTCAAGCGGACCACCATCTAATTTGTCAAGATGGTTATTAAATAAGCAAAATCATCCACTGTTTCGAGAATCTGCCAGGGCAGAGCGCACACTTTTCCCGCCCCTCTTAAGCATGCAAAAGCAGGCGGGGCCCCGCCTCGCGGCGGTGGCTAGTGGGCGCGGATAAAAAAGCGCGGCGGTGATAACCGTCGCGTTATTGTTCAAAAAAACTGCCGTTAAAAACGAATCTCGAATTCATCTAGCCGGAATACTGGCGGCATAACATGGCGTTTGACCACCACGACTGCGTTCTGTGGCCAAAAGACAATCTCACCCACCTCGTGTCTATTCGCGTCAAGCGGTTGGACCGCGAAGTGCGTGGCTGACAGCTGATGTACGTTGATCGGGCGCTGGGCGCTCCAGTCAAGGACCCGTCCGGTTTTGGTCGTGCCGGAGAGCTGGACGATATCCGCGGGGAAAGCATACGTCTTCACCTCAGCCACCTTGGACCTCCGTGTGAAAGGTGCGTAATTGAACTTCTTTAGCACCATCCTATTCGTTGTTCGTGACTATGTCAACCCAGCACCACATTGGCAAAAAATAAGGTTTTGTGAAGAAATATACTATAGTTGTAATTAAATGATTGTTTTATAAAGCCAAAAACTCACCAATGTGGTGCTGGGTCAAATAAGGGCGCGGCCGCGCCCTGAAATAGTCTTTAAAACACTTTATATGCATGCCCCCGCGGCACGATCGTGATCCAGGTGTTGCCGCGATTTAATTCTATTTCTTTGCCTTGGTGGGTGGTAAAAATTGTCCGAGCTCGATCGGAGGTTTTAGTCCAAATAATCGGGGTAACTTTCCCGTCTTTCAATAAGTAGCCCGCATCGCGGCCGGTGACTTTAATATCGAGTCGTCCTTTTTTATCCAGCACTTTTTCCTTGGCCGTGTTCATGATGATGATGTTTTTGACGGCAATTTGCTTTTTTGTCAAGCGATCAATTTGCGGTCGGTGGCCGGTGAACCGAAGATATGAATCGGATTTCTTGTCATACCGATATTCGACATCATAAGATCGTCCCGCGCCCAGATTAATGGTGGCCCCGTGCTGGCCGTTTGGACGCAGTTTGGTCTGGGCCTGATCGACGAATTTCCAGGAGCGATATAGCGCTTTGAGTTTGTCCGTTCGCGCCTGTTTCAGGGCCGCCACTAGTTTAACGTCGCTGGTGTACAGTCCGTGCACTCCGCCGCCATGAGCGCGGTAAAAATACTTGGCGAAAGCGCCTTTGATCGCCCAAAAACTTTGCATTCGTAATTTTTTCAGCAAATTCAGTCCGTCCGGACTGCCGCCGGCGTGAACCATGGCGGCATTGATTTCCGCCGCCTCTTTAACGAAGTATGGCCGGGTTGAACGGATCGGCCCGATTTCGGCCATGTCGCGCCGCGCGAAGATGGCCATGAACCGCGGGATACCGCCCTCGGCTATGGTTTCGTAAACTACGGCGGCGCTTTGTAAGCCTGATTGCGGACGAGCGTCTGGATGGTTATCAATCATGACCGCCACCGGCCACAAATTTTCCTGCCCCTTGGGAACGGGTAACCCATCCAGTTTGCGCGGCACGATGACCACCGGTTTTTTTGCCACCGCGATTTTAACCGCAGTTGTTTTGATCGGCAATTTCTGAATGGTGGCCGCGTTAGCCGACACCACAAACCCGCCGAGCAACAGGCCGGCTAGGACAAAAACGGCGATTCGTTGATGGCACATTGGTGTTTGTTTTACTTCGGTAGTATAGCATGAAATAACAAAAAAATCAATCCCCACCAATCGCCAGGTATAATCATTTTTTCCTACCGCGAAAACACAGACTCAATTTCGGTATAATAAAAAACCGGATTACACCGATTGGTGTGGGGGTTACTCCCCAATCTCCCCGGCCGTCACGCGCAGAACTTCTTCGACACTAGTTAGGCCATCTTTGGCTTTCAGTAATCCGTCCTCGCGCAGGGTCCGCATGTGTAGCGTCTGGGTGGCGTAGGTTTTCATGTCCTGGTAACTGGCGCTTTCGACGATCAGCGACCGGATTTTTTTGTCCGGCGCTAGTAATTCAAAGATGCCGGAGCGGCCGAGGTAGCCGGTGTAACCGCAAGTTTCATAGCCGACACCTTTCTTAAAGGTAATCGCCTCATTGGCCGGCAAACCCAGTTGCTGTTTCAGCGCCGGCGAAGCTTCATAACTTTCCGCGCAGGTGGTGCAAAGAATCCGGATTAAGCGTTGCGCTAGGACGCCGACCGTGGCTGAAGCGATCAGCACCCGTTCGACTTGCATATCGGTCAGGCGGTTAATGGCGCCAATCGAATCGTTAGTGTGCAGGGTGGTCAAGACTAGGTGGCCGGTCAGGGCGGCCCGGACGGCGATGCTAGCCGTTTCCGCATCGCGGACTTCGCCGACTAGAATGACATCCGGATCCTGACGCAGGAGCGACCGCAAACCGGCGGCAAAGTCTAAACCGGCATCCGGATCAATCTGGGTCTGGCGGATGAGCGGCAGTTGGTACTCGACCGGGTCTTCCAAGGTCGCGATGTCTTTGTCTGGCGTGTTAATCGTGTTTAAGGCTGAGTAGAGCGTCGTCGTTTTGCCCGAGCCGTTCGGCCCGGTGACGAAGATAATGCCGTAAGGTTGATGGATCATGTCGTTAAACTGCGCCAGCATGTCCGGCGCGAAACCGAGGCTCGGGAGGCCAAGCAGGATGTTGGTTTTGTTGAGCACGCGCAATTCGACATTCTCGCCGTACATCGTCGGGAAGGTCGAGACGCGAATATCGAGCTGTTTATTATCGGCGGTCAGCTGGAACCGGCCATCCAGTGGTTTGCGGCGCTCGGAAATATCGAGATTCGACAAGACTTTGATCCGCGCCACCAACGGTTCGTGCAAGCTGATCGGATGCGTTTCCACTTCGCGCAAAACACCGTCAATCCGAAAACGGATGAGGATCTTGTCTTGCTCCGGTTCGATATGGATATCAGAGGCGTTGTTGATGACCGCCAGGCGGATCAAGTTGGTGACCAGCTTGACGATCACGCTCTCGGAGGAATCGGGTTGGGCGGGGCGGGCCATAGCGAAGTGATTGTACCAGTTTTCGGACCGGCGGACAATCGCTACAATATAATGTTTGACATGGTCCAAGCATCATGTTACCCTCATCCTGCTTTTATTTCAGTAATTCATCATTCTAGAAAATCGTCTATGGTCGTCCTCCGTCTCGCCCGCGCCGGCAAAAAAGGTCATCCCACCTTCCGTTTAATCGCTTCCGACAAGCGTAAGGATACAGCCGGCGCCTATCTTGAACTGCTTGGCTCCTATGACCCGCACGTCAACCCGGCGCGAATTGAGTTTAAGGCCGAACGTATCAAGCACTGGCTGTCCGTCGGCGCTCAGCCGAGCGATACGGTTCATAACCTGCTGATAGAAAAAGGCGTCATCACCGGCCCCAAGCGGGTAGTCGCCAAGGCCAAACAAGTGGTCGTTGAGGCGCCTGCCGCGGCTCCGACCCCGTCACCAGTCGCCGAACCAAAACCAGCGGCCTAAGTTTCGCCACCCCGGTTGCGCTTCTAACGGGATTTGCTATCCTATTATTACTACCTATCAGAAGCTAACTTACAGGAGAACTACCTATGGAATCAGACCAAGCATTCGTTGAGTACGTCGTTAAAGCGATGGTCGACCATCCGGAAGAAGTGTCGGCCGAACGGGTCGTCGACGAGATGGGGGTCCTGATCACCCTCAAGGTGAATCAGCAAGACCTCGGCCAGATTATCGGCCGCCAGGGTCAAACGGCCAAGTCGCTTCGGACGTTGCTCCGCGTCGTCGGCGCGAAGAACCACGCCCGCGTCAACCTGAAAATTTACGAACCGGAAGGTTCGCGCCGCGCCCATCAAGAAGCGATGTCCGCCGAACAACCGACTGCCGTTAGCGCCCCCGCGCCGGTCGACACCGGCATGGGCGACGATTTGAAGATTTAAGCTTTCTGACAACGCAAACTCAACCACACCGCGGCCTTAAGGCCGCGGTGTGTTATAGTGTAGATATGCGCTTCGACTTCATTACCACCTTCTCCGGCGAAGCCGGACCCGGCTACGGCGGGCCCAGTGATTAATTTTTCCATGCGTTTCGATTTTTTAACAATATTCCCGAGTATATTTAACTCGTACCTCAACGAGAGCATTTTAAAGCGCGCCCAGCAAAATAAATTGGTGTCGTTTCATTTTCACGATCTGCGGGACTTCACCACCGATAAACACCGTTCGGTTGACGACCGGCCGTATGGCGGCGGAGTCGGGATGGTGATGAAAGTCGAGCCGATTTATAAAGCCCTCCAGGCTCTGCCGAAAAAAGGAAAGCGTCGGGTCCTCTTAATGTCCGCCAAGGGAAAAACCTTTACCCAGGCCGACGCCAAACGATTATCGAAATACCAGCAAGTCGTTATTGTTTGTCCCCGCTACGAAGGCGTTGATGAGCGAGTAACACAATATATCGATGAGGAAATTTCGATTGGTGGTTATGTTCTCACTGGCGGGGAACTCCCGGCGATGGTAGTGCTAGATGCGGTTACACGACTATTACCCGGCGTGCTTGGCAAAGACGAATCCAGCATTGATGAATCACACAGTCAGCCCGGCCTGGTAGAATACCCGCAATATACCCGGCCGGAAATATTTAGAAAGAAGCGGGTGCCGAAGGAATTACTGTCTGGCCATCACAAAGACATTGCTACTTGGCGGACCGCCAATAAACACTCTTTATAGTATGACCCGGCTTCGATCTACTTTGTTGACCGCGATCCTCCTCACGGCGGTTATGTTGTGGGACCGGTCTGCTGTCCTGGCCCAAAGTCCCAGCCCAGTCACCAGTTGTGGCACCTATAGTGGCAACTTGATTCTGACCCAAAACATTTCGTCGGCCGGCGATTGTATTACTATCGGCGCCGCCAATACCACCCTCAATGGCAACGGCCATAGCATCAGCGCCGGCAGCCACGCCGTGTACAATTACAATAAAGCCAACCTGACCGTCCAGAACCTGACCGCCAATAGCGACGTCTACATTAACGGCGAGTCGGCTGGCGGCGCGCGGGTAGAAAATTCAACCTTAAGTTCGGTCGCGGTCATTGCGGCGGATGACGTGGTCATCACCAATAACACCCTCGGCCACGCCTATCTCGGACAAGAAGATTCTGATACCCAACGATTAACCTTCACCAATAATCACGTCGAGGGGGTAGCCAATAAGCTGGTGGAGATGCGCGGTTCGGGCGTGCCGCCCTGTGCCGCCAGCAATGATGTCTTTAGCGGTAACACCTTGATCGCCAATCATACCTGTAGTGGCGCGGGTTGCGACGAACCGATGACCATGTTCATCTGGTGTATCCGAAGTAGCACCTTCAGCAACAACACCATCCGAGCCACCGGCCAAAGTCAGGGCATCCGCCTACGCGACGCTTCGGATAATAACACCTTCAGTAACAACACCGTCTGGGTCAGCAACGCGGTTAACGGCGACTTCGGGGCGCTCAATATCACCTCCGGGAACGTCGATAAAAACCATCCGGAAAATAACACCTTTACGGACAACCTCTTTCGTTCCGACGGCGACTTCGCCCTGGATCTGCAATCGCCCGGCTCCGGCAACACCTTCCTCCGCAACGTCTTCTGGGCCAACACCGGCGGGACAGCTAATATGTCCAACGACGGCGCCAACGACAATCGTTTCCAATACAATACTTTTTATAACGCCGGTTCGAGTCCAGCCCTGACCTTTGACTATTGGAACAACCGACCAGCCGACCTCTTCCGAAACAACCTCTTCGCCACCGCCGGCGCGACCGCCCTTCAAATAAACCAGTTTGCTTTTAATCGGTACGCCGGTGGTCGCAACCTTTTTTGGGGCACTAACGCCAGCGTCTTGACTTCGGCCTATGGAAGTTTAAGTGGCTGGCGCACGGCCAGCGGTAACACCGACGACATGAATTCAGCCTATGGTAACCCGCTGTTTGTTAACGCGGCTGGCGGTGACTTTCATTTGCCAAGTAGTTCGCCAGCCCGAGGTCTGGGCGATAGCGGCGCTGATGCCGGAGCCTTTCAATACGACGGTAGCGCCCCGACCCCCTGTGCCGAAAGCTGGAGTTGCGGGGCGTGGTCCAGTTGCGTCAACAGCACACAGTCGCGGACGTGCACTGATAGCAACGCTTGCGGCCCGACCGTCAATCGACCGGCCTTAAGCCAGGCCTGTTCAACAAAAGACACCATCGCGCCAGCCCGGGTAAGTAATTTACTCGCGCTATAGTATTTTGCTTGCCATATGAAAACAGAACTTGAAGCCAAGTGGTTAGACATCAACGTCAAACAATTCCGCCTTAAATTAAAATCGCATGGCGCGGCGCTGGTTCGTCCGGAAGTGCTGATGAAACGGAAGAATTTCGATTATCCGGACAAACGTTTGGAGAAAAAGGGTGGCTGGATCCGCGTGCGCGACGAAGGCAACAGGGTGACATTGAGTTACAAGCAGTTACAAGATCGCTCACTCCATGGAACCAAGGAAGTCGAGGTGGTGGTTGATGATTTTGAGAAAGCCTCTGAATTCTTCAAGAGAATTGGCTTCGTACAGCGCGGCTATCAAGAAACGAAACGTGAATCTTGGGAGTTTCAGCAGGTCAGCATTACGATTGACACCTGGCCGTGGATCCCGCCATTTGTGGAACTCGAAGCCACAGACGAAAAAACTTTACGGTCAACGGCAGCCTACCTCGCCCTAGACTTTTCCTTGGCCCTACATGGCAGTGTCGAAACCGCCTATCAACACTACTACGACGTCACCGATGCCGATATCTACTCTTGGGAGCAAGTGACCTTTGAGCTGGTCCCTAAGTGGTTAGCAAATAAGAGGAGAAAAATATGAAACCCGCCGTCCTTCTCATCCACGGTTTTACCGGCCATCGCGCCAGTCTGGAGCCGGTTATTCCTGAATTGGAACGCCGCGGAATCGAGTGGAATTATCCAATTTTGGCCGGCCATGGCACAAAACCCGAGTATTTGAAGGACAAACGCTGGTCAGATTGGCAACGAGACATTGAGCAAGCCTATCAACAGCTACGACAAAATCACGACCAGGTGATCGTGATCGCCATCTCAATGGGCGCGCTCCTGGGTTTAGAATTAGCGGTAAAACATCCAGGGCACGTATCCGGGTTGGTGCTTATTTCCCCCTGCGTCATCTTTAAAAACCCGCTGTCAAAACTGACTGCGATTATCACGCCCTTCATTCGTCGCTTTCCTTTTCCGCCCCAGGATAAGTTTAGTAGTAAAGAATTTTGGTCGCGGGACCGCGGCTACCAATGGTTCCCCACCAGCGCCTATCATTCATATTGGCAGCGAGCAAAAACTATCCTGGAAATTGTCCCGCAAATCAAGTGTCCGGTTCGGATTATCCAGTCGCGGAACGATCATATTGCTGATCCACGCGGCGCACAAAACATTTACGATCGACTTAACGGAAAGAAGGAATTGTTGTGGCATGACCAATCAGGACATGAAATGTTGCTCGACTGCGAGGCCGCTGAAACGCTTGGTGAAGTCATCGCTTTCGCGCCCCTGG
>JBGPHQ010000022.1:0-11422 GCA_041484505.1 Patescibacteria group bacterium | reverse complement strand
TTGACCGTGCGGTTTCGCGATGTTGCGCTTGACGATCTCGAGAACGCGCGGCTGGAAACCGAGTTGATCGAGGGAAACTATTTGCGCTGATTCATTTAACAACCGCAAGACTACTTTTTCGCCGTCAAACACGGGCAGAATGCTGACTCGAAAAGCTACGCCGTATTCGTCCGTTTTAATTTTAAACCGGCCGTCTTGCGGCAACCGATGTTCGTCAATTTTCAAATTTGACAAAATCTTAATGCGGGCCACCACTCCCGGTTGAACTTTTTTTGGTAAAGTCATGACTTCGCGCAAGACGCGGTCAATGCGGTAGCGGACCACGGTCTCGCCCTCGTTCGGCTCAATATGGATATCCGAAGCGCCTTCGTAGACAGCGTACTCAAGCAAAGTGTCAACGACGCGGATCACCGGCACATCGGTCGCTAACTGCTTAAGATCCTCCGGGGTGTTTGAATTTTCGGCCGGGGTGGCCACGATATGTTCGAACTCTGCCTTTAACCCACGGTGGTACTGTTTGAGCGCGGATTTAATGCCGGACGGCGTGGTCATCGCGATCACCGTTTTTAAGCCGGTTTTTTTCTCAACGAAGTCGATCATTTCCACGTCGTGAGGATCAATCATGGCTAATTTCAACTCGGTCGGCGACGCCTCGTAGGCCACTAGGTTGTGGACTTGGACGATCGGTTCAGGGATCAGATTGATCACGTCGCGGCGAATATTCTGGTTGCTAATATCAACGAACGGAAGTTTCCAAGCCGAAGCTAAGGTTTCATACAACAACTGTTCCGAGATAATATTTTCGTTGATTAACTCGGTCTGAATGCTGGTGTGTTTTTCGGCTGATTGCCGTAAAGCCGCCTCGACCTGTTCGGGCGTGGCCACCTTGCTCGTTATTAAAATGTCTTTAATGTTTTGTTGGCGTGGCATGTCTTGGTTTTTTTGGCGGAAATTTGATTCTAGGAGTGGGCTTGATTATAGCACATCCGCGGCTTCCCGTCAACGAAAATCGTAAACCGAAATTGAACTTCCCACCCGCCAACGCGGTCGTAACGGCCGCAACCAACTGAATGGACCGTCTAGGTTATACAATTGGCCGTCGGAAATTACGACCACCCCATGTGGGCGCACGCCCGCGGCGATGTCGGCGTCACCGGGCACGTGGCGGATAGTCGGAAAGTAGTAGTTCGCCGGAATTGATCCAAACAATGCTAGTTGAATCTCAGAAATTTTTTGCTGATTCAAGAAACTTTGTAATCGTAAAATATCTTGGTTCCAATCGAGGTTTGAATCAAGCACGTAGCGGTGACCCTGGGTCGAGCCGCCGACTAAGCCATTAAAATAGCCGATCGTGTGCGGCCAAGCGGCGGTCGTGACGGTCAGCGAAATAATCGCCGTCGAGAGGGCGAGGACTAAACCCCAACGCTTAGTTTTTTGTTCTAGCATGGTGATCAAACTGCCCACCGCTAGCGGAAAAAAAACATAAGTCGGAAAGACGTGCCGCAGGCCAATATTAATATGGCTGGTCATGCTCCAGAGCAGAAAGATCAAGGGTGGGAATCCAATAATCCAAAAATCAAAAGGCAGACGTTCCGACCATGATTGATCCGGCTTGAATCGAGCCAGGCGCCAAAGATGAATTATCATGGCCGTCAGCACCAACAACAATAGTAAAATTGGGGTTTTTACGTATAGCACGACCGGAAAGTAGTACCACCAACCTTGGGTTGAAGCCTGGCCGAGTAAATAAGCGGCGTGACCGTAGTAGTTATGGCTGGTGGCGGAAAATAACCCGCGCCAGTACCAGTAAGCCGGGATGGATGACTGTTGAAACCGTTGGAGCCAACGGCCGGTGGTCGTGGCCGGGTCGGACAATTTGATAAATTTCTGAATGAGCGGCGGAATGGCACCGGTCGCTTGTCGCATTACTAGGTCTTGCCGCTCTTGCCATAACTGAGTGATGCGCGGATCACTATCAATCCGGTTAACCCGGCCGGCATAGACTAACCAGGTGACCAAACTGGTGACGACGATTAAAGCCACGATTACCCGCCCAAACCATCGCCAAGACAAACCCGGTCGCCGATAAAAAATTGCCACCATGGTGACCAGCGGCATAAAAATCCAGAGCACCATCGCTGAAAATTTGGTTAATTGGGCGACGGCGAATACTAAACTCAACCAACCAAGTCGCCGCCAACTCGGACGATCGATGAAGTATTTAAGCAATAAAAAAGCGCCGAGATAGGCGAAAGCGACGGCCACGTCATTGGTGATCAGGTGTCCGTGTCCCAATAAGTTCGGGTCATAAGCCAGTGCGGCCGTGGTGGCTAAGGACGCGGCCGGACTCCAGCGGCGCCATGACCAAACGGCCAGCGTGACTACCAAGCCCAGCCAGACTAGGATCATTGGTAACCGAGCCAGCAATAGTAATAATCGCGGGCCGTACATCACGCTGGCGGGACTGGAATACAGATAATCGGAGCCGATTAGCCATTGGTTGCCGGCCCGCCAGGTATCGGTGTCGGTTTGGAGCTCCGCTTTTGGCAAAAAGACTAACGGCCAGGCCGCCCATAATTTAAACAAGGCCGGATGTTCGGGATTGAGCCGATAGTCGCCGGTTTGCCAATAACTCCGGCCAGCGGCGAGATGGACCGCTTCGTCGGTGGTTTGACTATCTTGCCAAGCACCGATACACTGCCAGGCGAAGGCCGAAACGATGATCAGGACAAGGCTGGTGCGGAAGAAATTAATTTTCATGAACCGTTATGAATTTACGTCGGGTGGCGGGGGAGTTATTCCGCGATCGCGTGTCGCGATTAATATTGGTCGTGAGTTTAGTGCTCAACTTAGCCAGTTGGTATGGGGCGGCTAAGTATTTTCCCCATGATCAACCCCTCAACCCGCTTCACTATACCATATATTTCGGCATTAACTTGACCGGTCGTTGGACGACGGCCCTGTGGTTACCGGCGATCGGCGCGGCGGCGATGCTAAGTCATTTCATTCTTAGCGCCATGATTGATCATCTGGTTTGGCGTCGATTATGGATGTTATTGGCTTTGCTAATCAACATTTTATTGGCGCTGGCTTTGGTCGCGGTTATCAATTTGATACGTTTGAACGTCAGCTAATATGATTAACGACGTCATCTTAATCTTCGTATTATTGGTCAGCGCGGCCATTTTTGCGGCGGCCATGACGCCGGTGCTGACTAATTTCCTATTTCGTCATCGTTTAGGCAAGCAAATCCGCGACGCCAACGAAACGCCAATCTACAGCGCCCTGCACGCCCAAAAAGCCGGCACGCCGACGATGGCCGGCGTCTTAGTCTGGGGTTCAACTATCGTTTTCGCCTTAGGTTTGTGGTTGCTTAGCCGGGTGGTGCCGCATGGTTTATTTCACCAATTAAATTTTTGGTCGCGGTCGGAAACGTATTTACCGATTGGGATGATGGTGTTGGCGGCGATGGTCGGTTTGATCGACGACATTTATAATATCCGCCAACGTGGCGCGCATGGCGGCGGTTTGCGCGTCCGGCAGAGGCTGTTGTTGTTCGCCCTGATCGCGGCGGTCGGCGCTTGGTGGTTTGTGTTTAAGCTGGATTGGACGACGCTCCATGTCCCGCTCGTCGGCAACCTAGATATCGGCTGGTGGTATGCGCCGCTGTTCATGCTGGTCATCGTCGCCACCGGATTTTCGGTTGATATCACCGACGGGCTGGACGGTTTAGCGGGCGGTTTGCTGTTGGCCTGCTTTACGACCTTTGGGGTGATCGCCTTTCTCCAGGGCAAAGTGGAGCTGGCCAGCTTCATCGCCGTCATAGTCGGTGCGTTGGCTTCCTTCCTGTGGTTTAACATTCCACCCGCCCGGTTTTTCATGGGTGATACTGGCGCCATGGGTTTAGGGGTGACGCTGGGGGTCATCGCGATGTTGACTAATTCGGTCTTCCTGTTGCCGATCGTCGGTTTGCCCTTCGTGATCGAGGCGCTGTCGGTTATTATCCAGGTGCTGTCGAAAAAAATTCGCGGCCGCAAGGTTTTCATCTCGGCGCCGATTCATCATCATTTAGAGGCCAAGGGCTGGAGTGAGCCGAAAATTGTGATGCGCTTCTGGATCATCGGCGGCATGTCGGCGGTGGTTGCTCTGACCTTGTTCCTGGTTGATCGGATGTAACCGCACCTAGCAGAAAGCCAGTTGCAAGCCGGGCGTTTTTTTGCTATCGTTAAACAAATGGTGCGACCTTCGGACCGACAATCATTTCGTGGCCAACGAGTGCTCCTGGTTGGTCTGGGGTTGCACGGCGGGGGAGTCGCCACCGTGCGCTGGTTAGTTAAACAAGGCGCGGTTCTCCGGGTGACTGACTTGAAATCAGCCGCCGAATTGACGTCGTCAACAGACAAATTACGTGGCCTGCGGGCGACCTTCCATTTTGGCGGCTATCTTCGGAGCGATTGGCGCTGGGCTCAGCGGATTGTCGTCAATCCGGCTATTTCGCCGAAAACTCATCCGCAACTTAAAGCCGCTGAGCGTCGTGGGACCAGGGTCGACAACGAAGCCTCGATTTTTATGCGTCAATTTCCGGGACTGGCGATCGGCGTGACAGGCACGCGCGGAAAAACTACGACCACCCTTTTGCTCGGTGCGATCTTAAAAAAATTTCATCGCCAGACAATTGTGAGCGGTAACGTGCGTGAGGTGCCGATGTTAACTTACCTGCCGCAGACGAAGTCATCAACTTGGGCGGTTTTAGAATTATCATCATATCAACTTGAACGTCTGCCAGTGACCGGACGACCGTTACACGTTGCCGTCATGACTAATCTAAAAGTTGATCATGTCAATCGCCATGGTTCGCTGACCGCCTATGCGCAAACAAAATATAATATTTTCCGGGGGCAAACGTCCAAGGATGTAAAAGTCCTGAACTGGGATGATCCGGTCTGTCGCCGGGCGGTAAAGATAGGTCAGGGTAGAGTAATTTTGTTTGGTAAAAAATTACCAGTAAAAGTAGACGGCGTCACGGTTAAGGGTAGTTGGGTAGTGGAACGAAAACAAAAAAAAGTGGTTAAGCTTTTTCCGCTACAGATTTGGAAATTACCCGGCGCACACAATTTAGAAAATTTGCTGGCCGCCACCGCCGTCGCGCGAGCGATGAATGTGCCGCCGTCGATAATAGTTCAGTTAGTAAAAAGTTTTCACGGTGTACCGTATCGACAACAACTAATCCGAACTTGCCGCGGACATCAACTCATCAACGACACGGCCGCGACTTCGCCGGACGCGACCCTGGCGGCGATAGCAATATACCCCCGCGGGGTATATATCGTTGGCGGCACGGATAAAGCGTTAAATTTTCGTCACTTGGCGCGAGTCATCGTTGATCGTGACATCCAAACGGTATTTTTACCGGGGACCGCAACCATGAAGTTACAATCCGCCCTGCGACGTCTCAAGTATGGCCGCCCGCTAGTGACCACGCACTCGATGACGGCCGCCCTCAGGGTCGCCCTAGCATTGGCCCGGCCAAAACAGGAAATAGTACTTTCCCCGGGCGCGGCCAGTTTCGGGCTGTTCGTCCACGAGTTTGATCGGGGCGACCAGTTTAATCGCCTCATCCGTCGACTGCCATGACCGCCGCCAACCGACATCAACCGGATTACGTCTACCTGGGGTTAGTCGCGGTCTTGATTATTTTCGGCTTGGTGATGTTATCGAGCGCCGGATCAGTCCTTGGTTATCAGCGTTTCGGGGACAGTAATTATTTCTTAAAAAAACAAGCCATCAGCGCGGCCATCGGACTAGTCGCGTTTCTGATCGCTCTGCGGATCGATTATCATCAGTGGCGAAAATGGGCGGTGCCGTTGATGATCGGCACGGTCATTATGTTATTGCTGGTTTTTATCCCCGGCATCGGGACCACAATTTTAGGCGCGCGGCGTTGGGTCAGTATTGGCCCGCTGGTGTTTCAACCGAGTGAACTGGCCAAACTGACGTTCCTGTTTTATTTAGCCGCTTGGTTCGAGCGGCGCGACCATTTGCTCGGAAAAATTCAGGAGGGTTTAATGCCGTTTTTAATCACCCTGGTCGTGGTGGCCGGATTAGTCCTGTCCCAGCCCGACCTGGGGACGACCATTATTATCGTCCTGATGTCGCTAGCGGTTTATTTTTCCGCGGGTGGATCATGGCGCCATTTGGCGAGCATCGGCGGTCTGGGAACGTTATTGCTTTTTCTGGCGGTCAAATTGGAACCTTACCGGGCCCAGCGTCTGACCGTTTTTCTTAATCCCAACATTGACCCTTCCGGTCAGGGCATTAGTTACCACATCCGGCAGGCTTGGTTAGCCATCGGTTCGGGCGGTTTATTCGGCCTGGGCCTGGGACATTCCAGTCAGAAATTCAACTACCTGCCCGAACCGGCTGGTGATTCTATTTTTGCCGTGATGGCCGAAGAATTGGGATTTTTGTTTGTGGCGCTGTTCATTATCGCCTGGTTGGTGTTGATTCTTCGCGGCTTACAGATTGCCCGCCACGCGCCTGACCGTTTCGGGCAGTTAGTGGCGATCGGCATCACGGTCTGGTTAGGGTTACAAACTTTTTTAAATATCGGCGCCTTGTCCGGATTATTACCGTTAACCGGCATCCCCTTACCTTTTATGAGCCACGGTGGTTCGGCCATGATAGTTTCGATGGCGGCCGTCGGAGTAATGATGAATATTTCGCGCCAAACTATTCGGAGCGTCCGCCGGTCATGACTTACCGCATTCTTTTATCGGGCGGTGGCACGGCTGGCTCGGTCACGCCGTTAATCGCTTTAGCTGATCAAATCCGCCGCCAACATCCCCACAGCAAGTTTTTATTTCTCGGGACGGCTGACGGTCCGGAGCGGGTGCTAGCCGTCGCGGCCAAATTGCCGTTCGAAACGATGACGGGCGCGAAATTAAGACGTTACTGGTCGTGGTTAAACGTCAGAGATTTGGGCCGATTGTGGACGGCTTATCGCCAGGCCCGGACGATCGTTAAACGTTGGCGCCCCGACGTCGCGGTGACCGCCGGGTCATATGTGTCGGTCCCGGTAATTTGGGCGGCGCACCGGGCCGGGGTGCGCACGTTGGTCCATCAGCAAGATGTCCGGCCGGGTTTAGCCAATCGGCTGATGGCGCCGGCCGCTGATTTGATCACGCTGGCCTTCAAGGAATCAGCCGTCGGATTTTCACACCGGCCGGTGCGCTGGATCGGTAACCCAGTGCGACCGGAAATTTTAACTGGCACGGTGGATCAAGCCCGTCAAATTTTTAATCTGCCCACCGGTCGGCCGGTGTTACTTATCCTGGGCGGGGGGACCGGATCAGTCGCCATTAATGCCCTGGTCGCCAAACTGGCTGACCGCTTGGTGCGGCATTGGACGATTATTCATGTGACCGGTCCGCAACGCGATTTTGTGAAATTAGACAGTCCGCATTATCAATCCTTTACGTTTCTAACTTGGCAGTTGCCGCACGCCATAGCCGTGGCCGAGGTCGTAATTTCCCGCGCGGGATTGGGCGCGATTAGTGAACTAGCTGCCCTTGGCAAACCGGCAATATTTATCCCTCTCCCCAATTCGCACCAAACGGATAACGCCCATGTTTTGAAAGCGGCCGCGGCAGGGATCGTCCTTGGCCAACAGGACCACATCGAATCACGATTGGTGGCGGCGCTGGAACAATTGCGCGCTAACCCGAATGTCGCAGAGCGCTTAGGCCATAATTTACGTCAGTTTTATAATCCCACGGCCCTACCGCAAATGGCTGACGAAGTGTTACATTTAATCGGCTTATGAAAAATCCTGACCACATTCGCCAGGTGTATTGTATCGGCTTGGGTGGGGTCGGCGTGGCGGCCGTCGCCAAAATGTTTTTAGCGCAAGGCGTTAAGGTCAGCGGTTCCGATCCTAATCAAAACCCCTTAGTCGATGATTTAGTTAAAGCCGGCGTCAAGTGGCACCAAGACGCCGACGCAGACCATATCACCGGCGACATCGATCTGGTCGTAGCCACTGATGACGCGCCGGACGATCAACCCGAACGCTTGGCCGCCCAGCGCCGCGGCATAACTTGCGAAAACTTTTCACTCACGCTTGGCCGATTGATGGCTGGCTATAAACAACGGCTGTGTGTGGCCGGGACAAACGGCAAAAGCACGACGGCGGCGTTGACGGGATTATTGCTGGCCGGGGTCAATTTAGATCCGACCGTATTTGTCGGCAGTCGGGTCAAGGAGTTTAAAGGAAATCTCAGATTAGGGAACAATAGCATTTTCGTGGCGGAAGCTGACGAGTATCGCGACCATTTTTTAAATTATGCGCCGACCGTCGTGACGCTCGCTAATATTGAACCGGACCACCTAGATTATTTTCGGACAGCTGAGAACATGATGGCTAGTTACAAAAAATTCGTCACGCGGTTGCCGTCGACCGGGGTGTTAGTGGCTAATGCCGATGATCCAATAGTCATGCAGCTTACCGCGACCGCCAATAAAGTCATTACTTTTGGCATCCAACACGAGGCTGATCTGCGGGCCGTTGATATCAAACAAACAGCTGGAAAACAAACTTGGACCACCCTTTGGCGGGGGGCATCGCTGGGAATTTTCACTATATATTTACCCGGTCAGTTCAATATCATGAACGCCTTAGCGGCCATGGCCGGCGCCTTAGCGGTCGGAGTCGGTCCGTCAACATTCGGACAAACCATTGCTTCGTTTCGCGGCGTCTGGCGACGTTTCCAAATCTTAAATCCCAAATCTTCAATCACGATTATCAGTGACTATGCTCATCATCCGACGGCCGTGCGGGTGACGCTCGAAGGCGCTAAGCAATTTTATCCCGGCCGGCGTTTGGTGGCGGTTTTTCAGCCCCATCATCAATCACGGTTGACGGCGCTGTTTGATGATTTTACAACTAGTTTCGGATCGGCTGACGAAGTAATGATTGTCGAAACGTACACCGTGCCGGGCCGGGCCGTAGCTGAAAAGAACCCGCGCACCGCGCTACAGCTTGTGGTAGAACTGAAAAAACGTAATAATCATGTGACTTACGTCTCCCGCCCCGCTGAGGCTGAACCGAGAATGAAGAAACTGTTGCAACCAGGTGATGTCGCCGTCATCATGGGCGCCGGAGATATCTGGCGTCACGCTGAAAACCTAGGACAATATTATGCCTGATCGTCCCGCCATTATTAAAGACCACGTCCCGCTCGGACCGTACACCACGATGAAAATCGGGGGGCCGGCAAAATATTTCGCCGCGCCAAAAACCATCGCCGAGGTTCGGGAAATTGTGCGGTGGGCTAAAGAGATGTCAATTTCTTTTCGCCCCATCGGACGCGGCGCGAACCTGTTAGTGGCTGATCGCGGTTACGATGGACTGGCCATCGTCGTGCGGAATGAGCAACTGGACTGGCATCCGTCGCGGGTCGTGGTCGGGGCCGGCGTTCAAAACGGCCAATTGATTGCCGAGGCTTTAAAGCATCAGCTAGGTGGCTTACAATGGTTGATCGGCGTACCGGGCACCGTCGGCGGCTCGTTATACGGGAATGCCGGCGGCCATGGTTGGGGGCTGGGCGACCAAGTTGAATGGATTGAAGTCGTCACCACCGCTGGTGAAGTAAAACGACTGGTTAAAAAAGATTGTGTTTTTGCTTATCGCACCAGTATTTTCAAAGCGCATCCAGAATGGGTGATCGTCCAAGCACAATTAGTTTTTCCGACCGTCGAGGCTGACGCGGAAAGAGCATTACTAGCCGCCACCGCTCAGCAGAAAAACACCAACCAACCAATTACCGCCAAAACTGCCGGGTGTATGTTCACTAATCCGGTCGCCGAAATGTCCGGTTTACCCGAACATCTGAAAAAACATGTTGATCAAAGCGGGAAAATATCCGCCTGGCGTGTAATCGAGGAAGTCGGACTAAAGGGTCAAACCATCGGCCAAATTCAAATTTCAGCCAAGCATTCAAACTTTATGATTAACCTTGGCGACGGGACGGCCGATCAGGTGATGCAATTACTTAGTTTGGTTAAACAGCGAGTGCGTGATAAACTGGGGGTTCAATTGCATGAAGAAGTCCAGTATTTAGGTTTTAATAATTTGTAACCCCCTCCAATGACCATTACCATCAGCGGCAAGGATTTTAAACTGACGCCGGCAATTAAAGAATACGTCAATATGAAGTTGGGGAAGTTGGCGAAATTCAATCAGGACATTATGCGCATCGGCGTTGAGCTCGATGTCGATCACAACGTCACCAAAGGCAAAAAGAATCGAATCGAAGTCTGGGTTTATTTACCCGGGAAAACAATTCAAGCTGGCATGAAAGCCGAGCACATGGACGAAGCGATTGATCTGGTTTACCCGATCATCGAGCGCCGCCTGGTCAAACAAAAAGAAATTCGGCGTTCGAAAGCCATCCGTCGGCGGCGTGATTAGTGAAGTTATCCACACCTCTGGTCGGGCGGCTTTCATCCCGCGAAAAATAAAATTAGAACAACCTAGAGAAAAGGCTTTTAGTTAGCCAAAAAGTAGTTTTTGACAGCGCTCAGGTTAACTCTTGTGTATCCATAATATCGTTTGTATACTTTAGCCCATTAACAAATTGTTCGCGCCGAGGATTCGGCTTCACCCACGCACCTCCTGCGATAAACTCAGGCAGGTGCGGGGTAAATCGGTAAGTGCTAACTGCAGTACAAACTTCCTCAAGGTGAGGGCTAGCCCCGCACCCGAGATAAGCGAGTGGTGCAGGGCCCCGAATCCGAACCTGTTGCTCACTGGCACCGGGTCCGTGAGCCTAGGCGCGTGAGGAAAAAAGACGAGATGGCCCAAACAGCCACCCGCCAGTCAGATCAGCGCTCGAGATTGAAGTTAAAACAAACCTACCACCAAGACGCCGCCCTGTTCGGGAGCCACCTGACCCTTGACGGCTATGGGGCCGATCGCGCGGCCTTAAATAATATGGACCTGGTGTTCACGGCGCTTAATGATCTGCCGGAGATTTTAGATATGACCAAGATCATGACGCCGTACGTCATCCGTTTCGACGGCAACGACAAAAAAGATGCCGGCGGTTATTCCGGCTTCGTCATGATCGCCGAAAGCCATATCGCCATTCATACTTTCCCAGCCAAAGGTTTCGTCACCATCGACGTCTACACCTGCCAGGGCCAGATCGACGCGCCGACATGCAACGCCTACTTCAAAAAGATTTTCGGCGTCAAAAGCTGGGAACAACATATCATCAAACGCGGCCGGAAATACGGGGCGGTTTAAAATAAATTCTTCAACCACACCGCGGGCCACCCCTCCTGCCCCGAGCGGTGTTTTTTCTTCACGTTTTAGTAAACTCGGATTAGTGTAGCCGTAACGCACCTTCACTCGAAAGGAGAA
>JBGPHQ010000021.1:0-11875 GCA_041484505.1 Patescibacteria group bacterium | reverse complement strand
TTCGGCAAATCCATTCAACAATGCTCGACCACCCGTCCATAAGAATTCAAAACCATCGTTCCGCTACGAACAACGCCAAACATCATCTGCATATTTTTGATGCAAATGGTAATAAAATAATATCCCAGTAAAGAGTAATCGTATCCTCGTAAACGCATACTGGCTTCCTCAGCCAGCCACCTGATCAAGCGTAATATAAACTGGATATCACGTCAACGGCGCGGCCGATGTTGCTTCTTCTGACTATTCGACCTCAGCACCCGATCAAGTAAACCGCGCGGTTGGTTGTCATTATCAAGATCAATAATCGCGTCCGGATCAACTAGACTGTCCTCGAGCAAGGTTTGCTCCTCGGTCAAATGATAGGCCTCGAGCAACTTATCCGGAATTTCTTTCAGAAATGGTGACGGCGACTGCAACTGCATCGACATGGTCCGGTAGCCGGCGGCCAGGCTGTATGACAGGAACAGATTTTCCTTGGCCCGCGTCACCGCCACGTAGAACAGTCGCCGCTCCTCTTCCAATCCGCCCTCGGCCGCTAAGGCCCGCGGGTTGGGGAAATATGTGTCCGATAAGTGAATGATGAAAACCGCTTGCCACTCGAGGCCCTTGGCCTGGTGAATGGTAGTCAGCACCATGCGGTCCTGATTCCCCGTTTCCGCCTCGCTATTGGCCACGCCGAAATTTTCCTGGAGCGACACCTCCGATAGAAATTTCGACAGCTCGTCATACTTCCCGGCGAATAGGGCCAGTTGTTCAAGGTCTGACAGACGGTCATCGGCGTCGGGGTACTGATTTTTCAAATAATCGCGATAATCCCCGTCCATCACCAGCCGCACCAAGGTCTCCGGTCCGTTCTGCCGTTCATCAACCAAAGATTCAATCGTGCTACGGAAATTTTTCCAGCCGCCTTCGGCGCGCGACGGCGGCACCAAGCCCTCGATCACCGCGGCCAGCGGATGGACGTCTTCGTCGGGCGGGCCCAGGCGTTCCGCAATCATTTCGAACAGTTGGCCGGAAGTTTGTTCGCCGATTCCGACCTGGAGCCGAAGCGTGCGGCTCATCGCCACTTCATCCCGCGGATTATCGACGATTTTCAGGTGGGCCAGGACGTCTTTGATATGGGCGCGGTCGAAGAATCGCAAGCCGCCGCGGAAGTCGTAGGGAATGTCGCGCCGGGTCAGCTCGAATTCCAGCGCTTGCGAATGATAGGCGGCGCGGAAGAGGACGGCCATCTCCCGTAGCGGCACTCCGTCATCGCGCAGTTCTAATATTTTTTGCACCACGAATTCCGCTTCTTGCTCGTCGGACACCGCCGGCACAATGATTGGCTTGATGCTACCGGCGCGGACGTGTTTCAGTTTTTTTGAAAATTGGTCACGGTTGTGTTTAATGACTTCGTTGGCGACGTCGAGCACCGGCTGGGTGGAGCGGTAGTTGGTTTCTAGTTTGAAAGTCCGGGCCGACGGAAAATGCTTAGGGAAATCAAGAATGTTGCTGATATCCGCGCCGCGGAAAGAATAGATCGACTGGGCGTCGTCCCCGACCACTAGAATATTCCGGTGGACTTGGCTTAGCAATTCAACAATCTTGGCCTGCAGATGGTTGGTGTCCTGGTATTCGTCAACCAGGATATAGCGGAACTGCTGGCCGAGCGCTTGCCGCACCTGTTCGTGATCACGCAGAAGTTTACACAGGTTCGACAACAGGTCGTCAAAATCCATTAAATTATTTTTCCGCTTCCGTTCCTCGTAGGCGCGCTGGACGGCGACTAGATCGGCGGCCACTTTCATGAACTCCGGTTTAGCCTCGGTCACCAATTCTTCAAGCGGGACATTGGTGTTTTTTGATAGTGACAATAATCCGTTGATGACGCCGGCCGACGGAAAACGCGTCTTCTTCGGATCGATGCGCAGTGTTTTAACGCACAGGTTAATCAAATCCTGACTGTCCTCTTCATCGAGAATGGTGAAATTATTCTGATAGCCAATCACCCGCGCATAGCGGCGCAGGAGAACATTAGCGACATGATGAAATGTCCCGCCCCACAGATTCCGCGGGAATACTCCGAGCAACTGTTCCACCCGGAACAGCATTTCCTTGGCCGCTTTGTTGGTGAAAGTGACTAGCAGAATGTTGTTGGCGGGCACGCCTTTTTCGATCAAATAAGCCACGCGATAAACGATTGTCCGCGTCTTCCCCGACCCCGCGCCCGCCAGCACTAAACACGGCCCGTCGCCGTGGAACACGACCTCGAGCTGGGCGGCATTTAATTCTTGGGGGTAGTTAATTTTAAAATCTTTCGGGTCATACGAAGACTTTAAAACATAGGGGGTAGCCATCTGTTAAAGTGTACCAGAAAAAGTACATCTTCAAAAGACGAAAAAAAGACAGGGGGGTCCCTGTCGTAGTGCGATTAAAGAAACAATGTCTGGACTTATTGGGCGGATTGGGCCTCAGGTTGCTTGGCCAGAGCTATCCGGCGATACAGTGTCCAGGCCATCAAGCCAATGGCTAAGACAAGAACACCCGTCCACCAAGACACCGGCCCAAAGTCGTTGGTAAACAGTCTTCCGAGGTCCGGCGCATTGGCCATAATTTTCCCAACACACATGGCGCCGCCGATGGCCGACGCCATTAGGGCTAGGAAGAAGGTGAACCTCATGGTCCAGGAATCTCCCACCTCTTTGTCCGGATAGAATGACAGCCACGCCGCAATGAACGTGCAGAAGCCAAGTATAAGCAGGAATAAAGGCATGTTTCCTCCTCAGTGTGGGAAGTTCGCTTCTGTTCTAAAGGTACAGGCCTACAGGTTATAGAATACTATTTAATGTTGAATGAATCAACAAACCGAACAAAACCCGAAGTTATCCCCAACGTAAAATCCCACAGTAGCGGGATCACGTTGGAGGCCATCCAGACTGTGGATTACTATTTCGAATATGCGTATTTATTGAACTTTAGGACGTGGCGCGAAGCACTTTACTTCCTTGACTTCGGTTTTCCTTCGGTATATCATTGTAAACACAGCATGATCTGCAATGGTCAGATCGCTAAACATACGTCGTGGTGGGTTGGAGAGAGGTCGAGGAAACTCCCTTTCTCCCCTGCCCCGCACCGAACCGGTTCGCAAAACGGGTCTGGTGCGGGGCCTGTTCCCCATCGCATCCGGTGATTTCCACTGACAATCTACCACCGCCCTGGACGGGGTCTCGCCCGAAACGGTGACGACTTAAATCATAATACTTAATTCTTTCAAATTAATACTTTCGACCTAAATCTTACAACTTAACACCAACCACATGGCCCCCATCCTTCCGAAAACCAAGCAGAAAGTTCTCCAGTACCTGAAAGACTATATTGCCAAGCATAACTACGCGCCGACGCTGAGCGAAATCGCCAAGCATCTTAATGTCAGCGCGCTATCGACCGTCCACGAACATTTACAGTTTCTCGAAGAGCGGGGCTTTATCGAACGGGCCGAGGGTGAAGAGCGCGGCCTGTCCCTGACTTCGCGGCTAAAAACATTTGCGGCTACGATCGCCCGCAGTATCACCTTGCCGGTGGTCGGCACGATCGCCGCTGGCAGTCCGATCGAAGCGATTGAAAGCCGTGAGCGGTCGTTAGCCGTGCCGGAAGAAATAGTGCGCGGTAAGAACGCTTATGTCTTGAAAGTCCGCGGTGATTCAATGATTGAAAGCTTTATCGCCGACGGCGATTACGTGGTGGTGGAAAAAACCGATTTTGCCCGCGATGGTGATACAGTGGTGGCGTTACTTGACGACGGCACGGCCACGCTCAAGAAAATGTTCAAGAAGCGTAACTTCATCCGGCTCCAACCGGCCAACCGCGCCTACTCCCCGATTGATGTGAAAAGCGTGGTAATTCAGGGCAAGGTCCTCGGCGTAATTCGACAGTATTAAGATACTCTCCCCCTCGCTTGAGGGGGAGGGAGGAAGTCCCGCTCACAAAGTGCGGCGGGGCGACGGCAGGGGGTAATTCCCTGCCGCTAAAAATTTTACTCACTCACTTCGGTATTCCTTCGGCTCTTGTATATCCCCATTGCTAATTAGCTAACTGACTAACGAGCTAATCATCTCCCATGATCGTCTACCTCCAACTCCCCCTCCAATCACTCCTGATCGGCCGCACCGACATCTTCGAGCAACTGCGTGGTTTGGCCAGCTCCGAAATTGATTCGCCGCGTAGCGCATATTTGTTGTTGGAGCCGTGGATGACCAAAGAACGGATTCGTGAACTATATCAGGCGCTTCGCCATACCTTCGGTTGTTACATTCGTTTCGGCGCGGCTGAACAAAAAACTACCGCCCGGGCGGCCGCGCTTTACCGTTCAGTCCCCCATTGCACCATCGTCACGCCGACCAGGACAGAGGAATTTTTATCCCAGTTACCGATCAGGCTTTTGCCGGGCGTCGGTCAGCGCACCACCCGCTACCTTGAACAACACGGCGTCACCACTTTTGGCGCTTTCCGCAGTTTACCACACCGCACGCTCCGCGATTGGTTCGGCGTCTCCGGATTGATTTTACAACAATTCGCCCACGGCATCGATCCGCGACCGGTTGAACAACGTCAGCGTTTGGCAATGGCTTGACGATATTTTAGTTTCGGTTTAGAAATATTCGGCTCTTTGCCGTACCAGGGTCGGATTAGTTTTCGCCCCACGGCAGTGATTCGTGATTGGCATAATACTTCATCCTTAGTCAACTCATAATTAGCGACGGCCCCGCGCACCGGAACTTTGAGGAGCAGACTGAGCGTGTTAGCGATTATCAATCCCGTGCGTACCGCGGTGAACGGCCCCGGGCCGCGGACGACCACGATCCGGCTTAGGCGATGTAGATTTATTTTCGCCTGTTTTATGGTTTGCTCAACCAAGGCCAGGGCTTGATCAGAACTGTGCCAAACTATTTTTTTCCGACGCGCACAAATAATCCGGCCGTCGTCGATCAACCAGACCGCCAGTCGCCCGGATACGTTTGTCTGCAACACCAATGTCACGAGGTCGGACGCTTGTCGATGACGGTGACAATCGGCCCGGACAGAATGCTGTATAAAAAACGGTCAGTCAGTGAATGGCGGTATTCAAACTCCGCTTTGGTCATAACGGTGTAATGGATTTCCCGATCGAAGTGCTCCTGGAAAGTATGCATCATCCGTTCAAGTTTGTGTCGGTTGACGCTCCCGACGATTAAAACGTCCGTCGCCGCGTTTTCCAGGCCAACAAAAAAACCGGTCAGGACCAATAAGTGAACGCGGCCGCTATCTTCGATCGCCGACAGCAACGCCCGTTCGTCTATCACCTCAGCTTTAAAGACTAGGGCTTTCAGCTCCGGGAATAAACCGCTGGCGGTATTAGCGCGGTAATAACGTTTTTGACCGTCGCCGGTGGCCTGGACCACGTTGAACGACTGGAGTAATTGCAATTCGCGGCGAACTGAGTTGACGTGTTCATGAATTTTTCGGCCTATTTCACGCACAAAATATGACTTGGCCGGATTGGTCAACAGCAGACGCAGGATTTTGGCCCGCGTTCGTGAACCGAACAATTGGTCGAGGAGAGATCGCATAGCTGGCCTGATTAGTGTATACTAAATGGCACATTTTGTCTCGGTATGCCCCTGCGCCAGCGCTATGAAACTTTGCTCGTTTTCGACCCGAACCGTTCGCCGGCGACGGCTAATGTTTGGATCGCCCATCCGGCGCTACCTGAAGAACAGGCGTTAGGGAAGTTGGTGGTCGTGTCTACCATCGCCGGCACCGACCGAATCAACCTCGACGTAATTAATCTGATTCAGGAAGAACTTCGCACCAGCTATTACCAATCACTGGACACCAAACCGGAACGCGCCTTCGAGCATGCCTTGCAACAAACAAACCGCCGTCTGCATCAGGTGATCGTCGACGGGGTCGGACAATGGATTGAATCAGCCAATATTTTAGTGGCCGCCTGCTGGCGCGAGACGTTAATCATCAGCGCGGTCGGCAGTGTCCACGCCTTTCTCCTCCGTCATGGACGGATACATGACGTCATCGGGCCCACCGACCGACCGGCCGTAAATCCGGTGCGGATGTTTTCGCATTTAGTGAGCGGGCAACTCCAGACCGAAGATCAGTTGCTGATATGCACGCCTAGCCTGCTAGATTATTTTTCATTGGAAAAATTACGACGAACGTTAATCGATGGCAATCCAAGCGCCGCCGTCCACCAATGGGAAACTATTTTGCTTGGCGCCGAACAACAAACGTCCGTGGCCGCAGTCGTAGTCCAAACTTTAGACGCTGAATCATTGGTGGCTACCGTTAGTCGGCCGGTGGCGCAGTCCACCCTGGCCAGCTCCGCCCCGCAAGTATCAATGGATCAATTGATCGCCAAAGAACAAGCCACTGCCCGTTTGCTCGCGCCATCAATCTGGCCCGCCATTCGCGATGTCTTTAACCAACTAGGAATCGCCCTCAACCGGTTAGGGCGGAGATTAATTCTACGCAAGCCGCCGCGCCGAAGGCTTCAACCCGGCACGCTACGTCCGACGGCACCAATTAATAGCTCGCCCGCGATCTGGCCGCGACTGATTCGAAGTGTGGTCTCAGGATTTCAGCGTTTGATTGGCGGCCTGCGTGATTTACGTCCGCGCCGCACCACCATCGAAAATACTACCACGCCGATGACTATGGCGCCGGTGCTTCGACGACGGCGCTGGTCATTTAACCAGCTCGTTATTTGGTTTCAACACCTCAGTCCGCGTCAGCAGGCGCTGGCCGGATTAGCGGTGATCATGATCGTGGTGCTCGCGGCGACCATACTACCTCGCGTTAAGACGGCGTCGACACCGACTACTCCGGCCGACATTAATGCGTCAATTACCGATCACCTCGCTAAAGCCCGCGCGGCGCTTCTTTACAACGGCCAAGATACCGCCCGGCAAGAAGTGACCGCGGCGCAAACACTGAATGACAAATTACCAAAACGCCGCACTCAGGATAAGGCGACCAGAACAGCTAATGGTCAGGCGATCGGTCAGATTCTTAGCCAACTGGCTAAACGAACGATTTTTACTAATCCTACCGTGGTGGCTCAATTAGCGCCGATCGCGCCACTCGCCCGGCCCCAACAAATATATTTACTCGGGAAAAAATTAATTACCTTCGATCCCGATCGCTCGATTACCGTGTCCGCGTCGATTGATGGCGCCCAGCCAACCGTGATCAACAACCGCCTTGACACCGGCGCCCCGTTAAGTGGCGCTATCAGCGGGATCGGGACAGTCATTTTCACCACCGACCGCCAAGGTTTCGCCGAATTAGACTTGGCGACCGGCGCGTGGAAACCCATTGATAGCGCTTGGCCAACGGCTAAGCCGCGCATCCAATCAATCGCCACCTATCAAAACCGGGTTTATGCGCTTAACATCGCTGATCAAACAATCGTCCGTTTCAACCGCTCCGCCAATAGTCTCGGCGCCGGAGCTAAGTGGTTAAAAGAAACTGCCGTTTTGTCGGCGGCGCGCGGTTTGGCGGTAGACGGCTCAATTTATGTCCTCCAACCCGACGGGCTGGTCGAAGTCTACGCTAACGGCCGCCGTAGCGCCTTTACCCTGACCGTTATTGATCCGCCACTTAATAACGCCACCCGCCTGTGGACCGACGCTAACAGCAAAAACATTTATCTGGTCGATCCAGCTAATCAACGGGTGGCGGTTTTTAGCAAAACTGGACAACTCGTCGATCAATACACTTCGACCGCCTGGTCTAACCTGCGCGATGTGGCGGTCAACGAAAAAACCAAGACTGCTTACGTCCTGAGCGGCACGACCATCACCTCCTTTTCCCTAATCCATTAACCAAACACCCCGTCGTTAGCGCACCCTGTCACTCGCGAGTGACGGAGGAACGACGGGGTGGAATTACGCCTTAATATTACTTGAGGGTCACGGTGGCGCCGGCTGTTTCCAGTTGTTTCTTTAGCGCCTCCGCTTCGTCTTTGGTCGCGCCTTCTTTGATGACTTTCGGGGCGCCGTCGACCATATCCTTAGCTTCCTTCAGGCCTTTACCGGTCGCTTCCCGGACGACTTTGATGACCGCGATTTTATTCCCGCCGCCGCTGGTCAATTCGACGTTAAAAGCGGTCTTTTCCTCGGCCGCGGCTCCGGCTTCCCCACCCGCGGCCGGCGCGGCGGCCATCATCATCGGCGCGGCGGCGCTGACACCGAACTTTTCTTCCAGGACTTTAACCAATTCGGCCAGGTCCAGGACTGAGAGTTTTTCGATCTGTTGAACTAGCGTCTTAAACTTCTCAGGCACTTCGACTAGTTTCTTTTCTTCAGACATAGAAATTCCTTTCGTTAATTAAACACCAGCCGTAACTGGCGATTGATCTTTAATAGCCTTAATCACATTTATTAAACTGCGAAGCGTACCGGCCGTCACATTGACCAAACCCGACAACGGACTGCCGATCACCCAGACCAGCTTGGCCCGTAGCTCGTCGCGACCGGGCAACTTAGAAAGCGCCACCGCTTGGTTGGCATCCATTAGCTGTCCGCCAATTATCCCGCCCATTAATACAACCGCGGGATGAGTTTTAGCGAACAACTGGAGCACTTTGGCTGGCGCGACTTCGTCGCTGTACCCGAAAGCCATGGCCACACTTCCTTCAAGTGTATCGACCACGGCTGCTTCAAAACCCGCTTCCACCATTGCTTTTCGCAGGAGCGTTTTTTTAGCCACCACCAGTTCCACGTCGCTCAACCGCAATTCGCGCCGGAGCGCCGTCATATCTTTGACGGTCAAACCCTGGTAATGGGTGAAAATCAAGCCCTTAGTCCGCTTGAGCTTATCGCTGAGCTGAGCTAGGGTTTCTTCTTTTTCTTGCCGGGTAATAGCCATTGGTTATTTAAAAAGTGATTGGCGACCACAGACAGGGGGCGCCAATTTGGGCGTTGCTTCCTCGGTCGGCTATCAAGTCGTTTGACCTTGATATTTACATCACCTTTGGCGGTGATACCGATGGTCTGTGGAAAGCTAAAACAGTGTACCCGGTCGCGGGAAATACGTCAAGCCCACCTCCCCTAACCCCTCCTTATGTGAGGAAGGGAACCTAAATCAAGATTGACTGGTGGAATTTCGGTATCAGTTTCCCTTCCTGGATTCAGGCGGGGTTAGGGGAGGTGACAATTCCCTAGAGCTGTATTTACACTCCCCGCTGTAAAGTTCTAATTATTTCAAATACTTCGCCTTATTTTGATTATGCTCCTCCAGCGTCTTAGCGAAATAGGTCGTTCCATTCGGCGCGGTCAGATAGTACAGATAATCATTTGGCGTCGGGGAAATGGCCGCTTTGATGGCGTCGAGGCCCGGATTATTGATCGGGCCGGGTGGTAAACCCCGATTGGTGTAGGTGTTATATGGCGAAACAACTTTTAAATCCTCACTACTAACACCGCCACCGGTGCGGCCCAGCGCATACAGGATGGTCGTGTCGGCATTAAGCCCCATCCCGATTTTTACCCGACGCCAAAACAGATCGGCGGCCAGTTGCCGGTCGGCCGTAGTTTTTAATTCCGCTTCAAGAATCGAGGCTATGGTTAGGATCTCGGGCGGCGTGTGTCCGGCGGTGCGGGTGCTTTGTTCAAGCTCAGCGGAATATTTTGTATCGAGGTTAGCCAGTAGCTTTTTTAAAACATCAGCCGGCGCGGTATGCTTGAAGAAACGATAGGTGTCAGGGAAAAGGTAACCCTCAAAATCGACGGTCGCCGGTTTCTGGCCAGCGATCCGGTAACCACCGGCATCAAAATTTGCCGTGGCCGGATGCTGGACCAGATTTAAAAACAACTGTCCGTTCACTACTTCCGCCCGCTCCAGTTGGGCGGCGATTTGGGTCAGGGTAAGTCCTTCGCGGATGGTGACTGAGACTTCGTTGTCTTTCAGCGGATTGGTGGTCAGCGTATTTAAAATTTGCCGACCGGTCATAGACGAATTCAGGGTGTAGGCGCCAGCCAGGATTGCCGAGCGTTGGCCAGTGCTTAAGGTGTAAAGGGTCCACGCTCCGGCTGAGGTAACCAGGTGTTGTGACTCCAAACGCGTTGCCACATGACGCAGTTGTTCGCCCTGCTCCACGACAAACTGCACCGACGCTACATTATCGCCGGTGGCATGGTTAATGGTCCCCAGCATCCACCAGACCGTAATCCCTAAGGCGAGGACGAGACCGCCCAAGACCGCGTAGACATAACGCATGTTACAGGAGATTGTTTAATTTTTGGCGCTCCAGTTCAACCACGATTTTTTTAACATCATGGGCGCGGTTCTTCGGACAGACCAAAATCGCATCGTCGGTTTCGATGACAATCATATTATGTAAACCGGCGGTCGCGATCAATTTACCGGTGTAACTGAAGAGCAGGTTACCGGATGAATCAACGCTGATATGATGGGCGCGACTGACCGTATGATGCGCGTGGGCGGCCAACATTTCGTGGACCGCTGACCACGAGCCGATATCTGACCAGGTCAAATCGGCGGGGATGACCAGCATCTGCCGATCTTTTTCCATAATGCCGTAGTCGATGGAAATTTTTTCCATTTTCGGAAACAGGCGTTTGATGGTCGATCGTTCATGCGCCGTGTCGATCGCGCTTTGCATCCGCCTTAACAGCCGGTAAGACGAAGGCAACCAGCGCCGATATTTTTCCAGCATGGCATCAACACGAAACACAAACATGGCGGGGTTCCAAAGGTACTGCCAGCTAGCCACATATTTTTCGGCCGTTTTAAAATCCGGTTTTTCGACAAAACGTTCAACTAAAAATATGTCCTGGCCGTCAATCGTGTCAATTTGCTTTTTCATTTTTATATAACCCAGACCGGTGTCAGCGAAGCGCGGCTTAATGCCGATCAAGCCGGTTTGATTAGGATATCGGGCAACCAAGGCGCCGGCATTTTTGATCACCCGAATGTAAGCCGCGGTTTCTTTCAGGTAGGCGTCCGAATTAGCTGTAAACATTATTTCTTGCGGGTTATTTTTATGCAAGATGGCAACCGCTAAACCAATCGCCGCGGACGTTTCGCGACTGGCTGTTTCGAGAATGTACTGATGTTTACCTAGCGCCGGTAATTGCTTGCTTAGCGCCGGATACTGCGCGACGCTGGTCGACACGAAAATCTCCGACGGTTTCCAACCCTGACGCAAGCGACGGTAAGTTTTTTGTAATAACGTTTCGTGATCGCCGAAAGGCTGGGCTTGTTTCGGTGAATTGTGCCGCGACACCGGCCACAGCCTCGTCCCGCTCCCCCCGGCCATAATAACTGCTTTCATCCCGTTAGTCCCGTTAGAAGTTCACTTGATAATTTAAACTTTGCCGGCCGAAATGACGCCATCTTGCTCCGCACAATTAAATAGACATACAAACCGATCGCCCCGCTCAGACCGAGATATAAACTACAATGGTAATTCATTGTCACAATTGGTAGTTGATATAATGCGAACTTCTAGCGGGATTTATACTTTATGTTGATGACTGATCAGCGGCACGAATTGAAAACCAGGGATTCGACGCTCCTGAGTTTTATTATCCGCTATTTTCGTGATCAGGACAAGGTCTTGAACGTAGTCGCCGACCGGAATCACTAGGCGGCCGCCGACGGCCAGTTGGTTAACCATGGCCAGCGGTACTTTCAAGGTCGCCGCCGCCACTTGAATGACATCATACGGCGAGTGTTCCGGCCAGCCCCGGCTGGCGTCGCCGGTCAAGTTATTAACGTTTTTCAGACCGGTCGCTAAAAGTGAGCGAGTGGCGATGTGCGCCAGTTGCGGCAAACGTTCGATGGCCACAACGCGCCCGGCGGGGCCGACGAT
>JBGPHQ010000020.1:0-11891 GCA_041484505.1 Patescibacteria group bacterium | reverse complement strand
ATGAACGGCGTCAACCAGTCGCAAGTCAATCCGGAAGTCGGTTTGACCTTCGCGGCCGGTTTACGCTCGATTCTACGCCAAGATCCGGATATCATTATGGTCGGCGAAATCCGCGACAATGAGACGGCCGCGCTCGGCGTTCATGCCGCGCTGACCGGCCACATCGTGCTCTCCACCCTGCATACCAACGATGCCTTTGGCGCCGTGCCGCGCTTGATTGACATGAAAATCGAACCCTTCTTGATCGCTTCCTCGCTGAACGTCGTCATGGCCCAGCGACTAGTGCGCCGCGTTTGCCAGTATTGCAAACAACCGATGGGTTTGCCGTCCGACTTGGAAAAGGATGTCCTGACGACCCTCAGCACCCTGCCGGCCAAATCTATTCCGGCCGGCGTCGCGCTGACGCCGCCGCTAAAATTCTGGCAAGGTCAGGGCTGTGTGCGGTGCGAAAACACCGGTTACAAAGGACGGGTCTCCATCTCCGAAGTGTTGGAGGTCAACGAAGAAATCAAAAAAATCATCGTCTCCGGCGGCGACCTGATCGCGAACATTCAAAAATCTTTCATCACCCAAGGAATGTACAACATGAAACAGGACGGTATTTTTAAAGCCCTGCAAGGTTTGACGACCATCGCCGAGATTTGGGACGCGACCCGCGCCTAACCTCGTTAGAAGTTTGGAAAAACTATATGACAAATCATTTTCTAACAACGACTATTCTCTATCACAACCGTTGTCAGTCGGCACGAGCTCAACACGCAGTCCAGCGTTGGCCAGGGGTCGTCGCCAGTCCGCGAAACAAGTTTCTAATAACTCCATAAACTTCTAACGGGGTAAACTCACGCCTATGCCAACCGCCAACCGCACCAAACCACTCATTCTCCTAGTCGAGGACGATACTTTTTTGGCTGGGATGTACGTGACCAAACTGACCATGGAACATTTCCGAGTTGAACTGGCTACCGACGGAGCCAGCGGTCTGGCCAAGGCCGAAGAGTTAGTGCCCGACTTGATCCTGCTGGATATTCTCCTGCCAAAAATGAATGGTTTTGAAGTCTTGCGTAAAATCAAGGCCCAGCCATCTTTGCGCCAGGTGCCCGTAATTTTATTGACTAATCTCGGGCAAAAAAACGACGTCACTCAAGGCCTGGATCTCGGGGCGGCCGATTACCTGATTAAAGCCCACTTTATGCCGTCGGAAGTGGTCGATAAAATTAAGCGCCAGCTAAAAACTAAGGCCTAGCATGGGCGCCACTGACCACATCATTTTCAACCGCGCCTTGACCACGGCGGCCGGCTGGCACGCCTCGGACATTCACTTTATCGTCGGTAATCAACCCACGGCGCGGATTGACGGCCAGCTTAAAATTCTGACCGATGAACCGATCGTCACGCCGGAATTTATCGAAACCATTACCACCACCGTCCTGACCGAACCGCAACGTAAACAACTGGCCGCCCAGAAAGAAATTACCGCCGCCTTCAGCTTGAACGCTCAAGCCCGCTTTAAGGTCTCGGCCGTCTACCAGCGCGGGTCGTTAGCGGTGGCGCTTCATGTCATCCCCACCACCGTCCGCCGCCTGGAAGATCTGGCCATGCCGCCGGCTGTCAGCGAATTCGCCAAGCTGACCAAGGGGCTGGTCATCGTCACCGGACCGTACGGCTCGGGAAAAACCACCACCCTCAACGCAATCGTTAATGCCATCAACGAAACTCGGGCCGCGACGATCGTCACGATCGAACAACCGATCGAATATCTGTTCGTCAATAACCTCAGCCTGATTGAACAACGCGAAATCGGTCGCGACGCGTTAAGCACCGAGCAAGCTGTCATCGCCGCCAGTCGCGAGGACACCGACGTGATCGTCGTGTCCGAAGCTAACACCCCTTCGGTCATCGCGGCCAGCTTAGACGCGGCGGAAGCCAGTCGCTTAGTGTTGACCACCCTGAATACTGATTCGGTGATTGGGACAGTCGAAAAAATTCTTAACAGTTTTCCCTCGACCGACGTCGAAAAAATCCGCACCCAGCTGGCTAGCGTGCTAGCCGGTGTCGTCAGCCAGCGCCTCTTGCCGCGCATCGGCGGGGGTCAAGTGGCGGTGGCGGAAGTGATGGTGCCGACGCCGCCGGTGCGCGCCGTCATCCGCGACGGGGCCTTGATCCAACTCGGGAATGTGCTCCAAACTTCGCGCGAGGCCGGCCTGGTTTCGCTCGATCGATCGTTAGTCGAACTTGTACAGACCGGCGTCATTACGCTAGACGACGCCGCCCGCAACGCCGCTGACCCGGTTTCGATGCGGGCCATGACCCGTTAACCATCACCCATGCCTGTCTACGACTATAAAGCTAAAGACGACGCCGGCGCGACCATCACCGGCGCGGTGGAAGCGCCGAATGACGCGGTCGCGGGCGACACCCTGAAAGAGCGGGGCATGACGGTGGTGGCGCTGAACGAGCGCAAGCGGAACACCCTCTTCCAATCGTCCCTCGGTTTTTTCAACCGCGTGCCGCATAAGGACGTGGTGCTGTTTGCGCGGCAACTGGCAGTCATGATTTCGGCGACGGTCCCAATCGTTCAAGCCCTGCGCATTTTAGTCAAGCAAACCTCGAACATCACCTTCAAAATTATTATTTCGGAAATCGCCGATGAAGTCGACGGCGGCGCCAAATTATCGGCCAGCTTAGCGCGCTACCCGCAAGCCTTCTCCGACTTCTTCATTTACATGATCCGCTCCGGCGAGACGACCGGCAAGTTGGACGAAACGCTTAACTACTTGGCCGACCAACAGGAAAAAGATTATGACCTGGAAGGCAAAATCCGCGGGGCCATGATCTACCCGACCTTCATCCTCGGCGCGATGATTGTGATCGGGGTGTTAATGATGATCTTCGTCATTCCGAAACTGACCGACGCCCTGATCGCCGGCGGGGCCAAGTTGCCGCTCGCGACCCGAATCTTGATGGGCACTAGCAGTATCCTGACTCATTATTGGTGGCTGATCATCGCCCTCGTCGGCATTATAGTCGCGGTCGCCCGGGTCTACCTGCGGACTCCGCAAGGGCGCCGCGCCTTCGACGTCCTGAAATTCCGTTTGCCGATATTCGGCGGCATTTTCGAGAAAATTTACCTGGTTAGTTTCTCGCGCAGTTTCTCCACCCTGATCGCCTCCGGCATTCCGGTCACCAAGGCCTTGGAAATCGTGGCCGACGTCATCGGCAATGTCGTCTATAAGGAATTAACGTTGCAAACGATCGAAGAAGTCGAAGCCGGCAATTCGATCGCGACCGTGCTAGTCCAGAGTAAAGTCGTGCCGCCGATGTTGCCGCAGATGATGATCGTTGGCGAACAAACCGGCAAGTTGGATATCATCCTCGACAAGTTATCGTCCTTCTACGCCAAAGAGCTGGAAAACCTGGTCGCCAACCTGGTCAGCATTATCGAGCCGTTAATCTTGGTGGTCATGGGCGCCGCCGTGGCTTTAATCGTGATGGCTATTTTGCTTCCGATGTACAACCTGTCGAGCGCGATTTCGTAACCCAGCACCACATTGGCTACAAGATAGGATTAGTACCCGGGTTTTGTACTTTGGATAAACAGGAATTATTCTACTATCATGAACCAACCAATGTGGTGTTGGGCGGTCCCCACCCCTGGATACAAGGGACATTACCAACGCACCCCTCCTCCCACCAATGCCCTCTTTTGTTTAAGGAGGGCAACCCCGTCGCAATGGGGAAGAGGCGGTCTGTGGGAGGAGAGGTGTCAGGCAGAATTCCCTCTCGATAAAGCTACGAAAAATATAGCCTATGCTCGGAATATTAATATCATCGCGGGGAGGTAGGCGCATCGTCTAGGATATTGGGGTTAAAGGGGGCTTGCCCAGAACCGCTTTTGTTGGGATTTATGACAAAATAAGTCACAAAAACTAGACAAAATTGGTGCTGGGTGTTATACTTACCTGTGGATAACAAAATAAAGAATAGACCGGAGATTGAGGGAGGGAACAGCAAGTAATCGGGACGGATCCGTGATTACTTACAACGTTCCAAATTAAATCTTCGTTCGTTCATCCTTGGAAGGAGGTGAAACACATGACCAACAACAAGAAAGGTTTTACGCTCATCGAACTGCTGGTAGTTATCGCTATCATCGGTATCTTGTCAGCGATTGGTTTGGTTTCCCTCAACGGCGCTCGTGAAAAAGCGCGGGATGCTAAGCGCCAAGCTGATGTAGCGTCCATTAAGTCTGGTATCGCCTTGTATTACGATGATCAGTCACCGGCACAGTACCCATGTTCGCTGACACTAACAGCGACAAGTCCATCTGCTGGTGTAATTTGGCAAGCGCTATCCCAAGGCACAACCAAGTACTTAGCGGCAATACCCACAGCAACCACGATTGCTGCAGGAACAGCGGCTGGTACAGGTGATTACTACTATATTTCTGATGGATCTGGCGCACCGACGTTACCGGCCACGAACTGTACAGGAACAACCGCACAAGCATATGCGTTCGCAGTTAAGATGGAAGGTGGATCAAAACTACTCTACGTCTTGAATTATGCTGGCTACGGCGGGGCAGTTGCCGGAAGCACATCTTGGAATACACTCGCTAATTTTGAGTGTATCGGTTCTTCCAGCGCACCGACAGCAACCAAGATGTCTCTGTGTCAATCAACTCCAGTATGTACCGGCACTTGTGCTAACTAGTTAATCTATTTGGCAGACCTAAGGGGCCTTATACAGGCTCCTTTTGGTTTTGATCGATAGTGTGGTAATATTATTTTTATGTTAACCCCTGTAGTATCTTTATTCACCAAACAACTCTGGATAACGACAGGAATTATTCTGCTCCTAGTTGCGTGTTTAATCGTCATGACAAAGAATGGTCAGCGGACTAAACCAGGGTTAATTTGGTTAGTACTAGTCGGGCAATTATTAGTAACTGGGGTGAATATTTATTATTTCATTAGTCAACTACAGCACTCCGTTTTTCAACGACCGCTACTTTCTTTACATAGCACGTATTTTGTCGGTCAGGTTTGGTCCCTTTTTCAAACTCTGTTGGCCGGCTGGATCTCGGCCGCCATTTTAGGGTGGTTCGCCTATATTATTTTTATCCGTATTGGCCGAGAGCAAATGTTCGACCGACAAGACGTGTGGCTGGCAGTTATTGGGGCGGCGATTGTAGGTTGGCCAGGAATACTAATTTTCTTAGCCATAACTTTTGTGTTAGCTGTTGTGGCTATGCTGGGATTGGTAATTTTTCGAAAGAAAAAAGTTAGCGATCGATTAGTTATTACGCCATACATTTTTCCAGCAGTAATTGTCACGTTGCTAGCAGGACCATACCTACTCGCCCTCACCCACCTCGATAAAATCCGGTTTTAGATGGTGGAAAAAACACGGGTCGGATTTGTGGTATACTTTTCTCATGAAACACAAGGGTTTTACCCAGCACCACTTTGGTTGGGTTGAATATATCAGTGATAATCATGTTTAACCACGATAAAGGCACGATGATAAAAAAACCACGTTTTAGCCAAAGTGGCGCTGGGTTTACCCTAACAGAAACCCTCATTGTCGGTGCGCTATTCGGCTTGTTTATCTTAGCCGGGACGCTGATTTTAAGCTCTGAACGGGCCCGGACGCGGGACACTAAGCGTCTGGCCGATATGACGCGCCTGTCAGCCGGTTTCGCCCTGCTGTACGGCCAAAAAGCTTCTTATGCCGACGCGGCCACGGGGTGTCCGGCGGTGGGCGTCGACGCGTCGAAGTGTGCTTTGACCGAGGTCGTGACCGGCCTAGACGCGATCAAAGATCCGGGTAAGTTTTCCTACACTGTCCAGCGCGTTCCGGACCGAACTGATTTCGGGGTGGCCTTTCGGCTGGAGCGGAGTTACGGTGCGCTTAAGGCCGGGGCGCACTTCTTGAGCAAAGCGGGGGTGCGGTAATGGGGCTGGCTGATCCAGCTGTTTTGCTGACGGTCGCCGCTGTGCTCGGCCTGGCCAGCGGCAGTTTTTTGAATGTCTTGATCATCCGCACGCACCAGGAAACGTCGCCCTGGCGCGGCCGCTCGAAGTGCATGTCTTGCGGGCAGAAGTTAGCTTGGTATGAAATGGTGCCGCTCTTCAGTTTCGCCTGGCTCCGCGGGAAATGCCGGCGCTGTCAGAAAAATTTGTCCTGGCAATATCCGTTAGTGGAGGCGGGGACGGCGGTGTTGTTCGCGTTAGTGGCGTGGCGGTTTGGTTTTAACTGGTGGACAGTTTGGGGTGGGGTGATTGTTAGTATCATGATGGCTATGGCCGTCTACGACGCGCGCTGGTCCTTATTGCCGGATAGTTTCAGTATCGCTTTAGCCGTGGTCGGCGGGGGATTCGCAATCGCCACGCGGGTGCCGCTGGTTGACCTTGGACTGGGCCTGGTCGCGGGTCTAGGTTTTTTCGGAGCGCAGTACCTGCTTTCCCGCGGACGTTGGCTCGGGAGCGGCGACGTTCTGCTTGGCGGGGCGCTGGGGCTGTTGCTTGGGTGGCGAATGTTGGGACTGTCCTTACTACTGGCTTACCTGGTCGGGGCGGTGGTGGCTAGCATTTTGTTGTTAACCCGGCGGCAAAAAGCGCAGGGCGCGATGGCTTTCGGGCCGTACTTAGTGGCCGGCGCGTTTACGGCTTGGTTGTGGGGGCCGTCGATAATAGACTGGTATTTTAATCACGCCTTGTTCCGATAACTTATGTGTCGAGGATTCACCCAGCACCACTTTGTTAATATGACACGCACACAGCCAATAAAAACCTTGGGGAATATCGAATTAAAATACAAGTTGCATTTACACCGGCAAAGTGGTGCTGGGTTTACCCTAATCGAGTTATTAATCGTCATCGCCATCACCGGCATATTGACGGCCATGATGTTTTCTGATTTTTCAAAAGAGAAAGACCGTAATGCCATCAAGGCCGCCGTCCACCAACTGCAAACCGATATCCAGGCCATGCAAACGAACGCTCAGGGCGGGGTGGTCACGGGTGGGGTCGTGCCGAAAGGATATGGTGTCTACCTGAACAAGAGTCAATCATACTACTTATTATTCGCTGACCTGGATAATTTTGGATGGAAAAGTCTAACTGGGGATACCAAACTACAGCAGCGGGCATTACCGGCGGGCGTGAATATTACTGGGTTAGAGATTTATTCTGACATGAACATCGTCTTCACTAGTCCGAACGGAAATGCCGCCCTAGCGGCGACCGGAGGTGGCGCTATTTCGGTGGTAACCGTGACCATCAAGAGCGATAAGCTCAGTATATGCTATGCTATTACTGTCACCGCCAACGTCGGAACGGTCTCGCAACGCAGATTAGACACATGCCCTTAACCAGCCACCGCCCAGCCCAGTCGCTCCTCGAAGCGGTGATCGCTATCGGCGTGATTTTAGTAGCGACCGTCAGCGCCACGACCGTTATTATCACCACCATCTCCGCCGGCCAATACAGCGAGGATAAAATCAAGGCGGCCAACTTCGCTCGCGAGGGCGTCGAAATCGTGCGCGGGATTAGGGACAGTAACTGGCTGAAGCGGGCGCAGAATGTGAACGATGTGAACGGAAATATTTATAGTTGGAACACTGGATTGGCCGCCGGTTCTTATCAAGCGGTATATATTCCCGCTAGCGCCAGCTGGTCACTTTCAAGTAGTGGGACCCCAACGGTCATCACGCAAACCGGAGTTTCGTATTTTACTCAAGCCTGCGTCGGCACTTGTACGCCGACAAAATTCAATCGCTTGATAACCGTCGCGTCTTCAAATGATACTTTTTTTGCCGCCAGTGACGGTCCTAATATATTGGTCACCTCAACCGTAACTTGGAACAACCACGGTAATAAAACTTATACCGCGACCGAAACCATTTATGACTGGCGATAACCCAGCCCCACTTTGGCTCAAATACGGTTATTACTTGCAAATGTATTTGCCATGAAATTAATTTTTGGGAACACTATCAATAGTTCCGCCAAAGTGGGGCTGGGTAAAACACAAAGAGCGGGCTTTACTTTAATTGAGTTGTTAATCGTCGCCGCGGTTTTTACTGTGGCCGCGCTCCTGGCGACAACCGTGTTTTCCAACATCCAATCCACTCAGCGCAAAATCCAGGGTCAGCAACGAACGGCGGTTGACGGGCGGTACATTTTGGAGACGATCGCGCGGAGCGTGCGGACTAGTACGATTAACTACGCGGTTTATGGCGGCCCCGGCGAGGTGACCAACCCGGCGACAATTTTATCAACTGTAGATCAGGCCGGAATCGTAACCTGCTTCCGCTGGCAGGCGAATCAGGTTCAATTATTAACTTCGACGACAGTCGATTGCCCGACCGCTGATCCAGGTTGGAAGTCATTCACTCCAGGAGATTTACAGGTGGACGCTCTGTCGTTCTATATGACCCCGCGATCGGATCCCTATCGGTCGGGGCCACGCGCGGATGGCGATTGCAAAAGCCCCACTACCCTGGACGCCACCGAAAGTTTTATTATCGCCGGTTTTGATGCGCAAAACGGCACCTGTGTCTGTTCGACGCTTGGCACTGACAGCACAAACTGCTATACCGACCAAACCTGCGTGACGGCCGGTAGTGTTTTGGCTTGCGCCAACCCCAATATCCAACCGCAAGTGACCATCTACTTAACCACTTCGACCAAGAATGTTACAGTCGGAGAACATTCGTCAGTCACACTCCAAACCACGGTTGCTTCGCGTCTTTATCAACGCTAACATGCCCCTGCTACCAACCCGCCAACGCCGTTCGGTCGTCTTGATCCTCGCGCTATTGCTGATGGGCGCGATCATCGGCTCCACGATCGCTTTATCGACGATCATTGCCGACAGCACCCACCAATCCCAAACGCTGAATGACTTTATCGCCGCCTCCCTGACGGCCGATAGCGGCTTGGAGCGGGGCTTGGCTGTCGTCAAAGCCGGGCGCCGCGACCAAACATTACCAGACACCATAACCGCCATCGCGACAAACGGCGCTAACTACACCACCACGGCCGAAACGCCAACCGCTAACGATTCCATCACCCGCCCGCAACTCCGTCCGGGGGAAGTCGTCAGCTTTGATATTTTAAACATTGACGCGAGCGGTTTGAGTGCGCCTTTGTCAAGTTTAATCACGGTCAACGGCTCAACGCAACCGGCCACAGTCGGCGGCCCGCCCGTCAGCGGTCAAGCCGTGCTCGATATTTCTTGGATTGGACTGGATGTTAACGGTGAACAGATTTATTCCGGTCGGGCCTTTCAACAAATCGACGGTTCGTCGCACCAGCTTGATTTAATGGCGATTCCCAACATACGGGACGTTAATGGCAATCCACCTATTAATGTTGCCTTGTCATTAACCCGCGGTTTCCGTATTAGGATCACCGCGGCCAGCAAGCCGGATGTATTTTTGGGTGGTACTCCGGATGACAGCGCGGCGAACATTAAAATAAATTCGGTTTTTAACTTCTCAGTAACCGGAGGTGACACAGGAGTCATAGGTTTTCCCAGCCGGATAAATATTACTAGCACCGGTAAAGTCAACAACTCGCAGTCGCAAAAGACGGCTTCGGTGCTGTGGCAATTACCGGCCTCACCGCTCTTTAATTACGTTCTGTTTACCGAAGGCGATATCATCCCGGGGACACCGTCGTAACGTCAGTTAAAATAACCCTGACCGGTTTGATATCGACGGTTGAACCACGGATCGTGACATCGAGGTAATGAAAATAATTATTGGCTGGCCCGCCTAGGACAAATTGAGCCGGGTCGCCGCCGCCGCCGGAAACGACCGCCGGCACGCCGGCGACGGAATAGGGGAGATAGGTGTGCAGATGAGCGGTAAAAATCTGGGCGACCTGGGCGCGGCGGATGATGTTTTTAAAACGCTCGTCGGTTAGACGCGAAGCGGCGGTTTCGTCGTCGCCCAGGAGCTGGGCCAGGGGCAGGTCGAACGGCCGGTGGTAAGCGATTAAATTAACGGCGGTCGGATGGGCGGCTAAATCTGCCTCCAGCCAGTCCAACTCGGCGGCCGGAAACCCGACTTTTCGGTCGGCGTTGTCAAGCACAATCAGATGCACCCGGCCGGCGTCAATCGCGTACCAGCGGTCATGGCCGAAAACGGCAATAAAACTGTCTCGGGATGGATCGGCCTTGATGTCATGACTGCCGACGGTATGGTAAACTGGGTACGGCAAGGTTGCTTCCAGTTCTTTTACCGCTTGCCATTCTGCTGGTAATCCGTGTTCCGAAGTGTCGGCCAGATTGAGCAGAAAAGCGTCCGGCTGGCCGCGGATGTCCTTGATGATCTGGCGGTAAACCGGGTTGACGCCGTGATTATCACCGACCACCACAAACCGCATAGTCGGCTGGGGGTGGACGACCTGCCGGACCGCCGTGGCGACAAATCTAAAATTGTGACGCCAGGGCCACAGCGCCGCCGCGCCGCCGGCGATCAGCAAGACTAAGATAATCCCCACTATGCGTCGCATAAGAATCAATAGCCTATCATGAAATCCGCGCTAACAAAAGTTCAAGCCCAGGCGCGCCTGGCTCAACTGCGGCGAGCGATTGATGAATACCGTTACGCCTACCATGTTTTGGATCGACCGGTTATTTCCGAGGCGGCGCTTGACTCGCTGAAACACGAGTTGACGCAACTGGAAACACTGTATCCAGAGCTGATCACGCCTGACTCGCCGTCGCAACGGGTAGCTGGCCAACCGTTGCCCGGCTTCGTTAAAGTGCGTCACAGTCAGCGGATGTTTTCCTTAGCGGATGTTTTTTCCGCCGCAGAACTGCATGACTGGGATGCCCGCTGGCGCAAGTTGCAACCGCCTACCCAGACCGGTTATCTAGCCGACTTAAAGCTCGATGGTTTAGCGGTGACGCTCAAGTACGAACGTGGTCTGTTAGTCCAAGCCGCCACTCGGGGCGACGGTTTTGTGGGCGAAGATGTCACGCAGAACGTCAAAACGATCGAAGCTATTCCATTAGCTTTGCGGCCGGACAAAATTTCAGCTTCGATCCGGAGCCTAGTCTTAAAGGGGGCCGTCGAAATTCGCGGGGAAATTGTGATGTTAAAAAAAGATTTCGAATATTTAAATAAGCAACAGACGAAACTCGGCCAGCCGCCATTCGCCAATCCCCGCAACGTGGCGGCCGGTTCAATTCGTCAGCTCGATCCGGCGGTGGCGGCCAATCGTAAACTTAGTTTTTACGCTTGGGAGCTGGTGACCGACCTGGGGCAAAAGACCTTGGCTGAAGCATACGCCTGGTTAAAGCGGTTAGGGGTGCCGGTCAACCCGCAAGCCACGACCGGACGGACGATTGATGAAGTGGTTAAGTTCCATCAACAAATTGACAAAAAACGCGCCCAGCTCCCGTTTTGGATTGACGGGATCGTGGTCAAACTAAATGACCGGCATTTATACGACCAACTTGGATTTGTCGGTAAAACTCCGCGCGCGGCGGTGGCCTGGAAATTCGCGGCCACGCAAGCGACGACCACGGTCGAGGACATCGTGGTGCAAGTCGGCCGGACTGGCGCCCTGACGCCAGTAGCGCATCTCAAACTAGTCACGGTCGCCGGGACGACTGTCGCGCGAGCCACTCTGCACAACGCTGACGAAGTCGATCGACTCGGCGTGCGTATTGGCGACACGGTCGTGATTCAAAAAGCCGGCGATATAATTCCTGAAGTGATGAGCGTCATTGAGCGTTTGCGGCCGCCGGTCACTAGACAGTGGCGGATGCCGACCAAATGCCCGGTTTGCCGACAAGCCGTGACTCGTCAGACGGATGAAGTTAATCATTACTGCACTAATCGTCGTTGTCCGGCCCGCCAGCGCGAACACCTT